>JASLCA010000199.1 GCA_030146225.1 Sphingobacterium sp.
TTTCACGTGGAACAATACAATAAAAACAGCATGTTTAATAAATATAATGTAATTGTAGTAGGAGCTGGGCATGCCGGATGTGAAGCCGCTGCTGCCGCTGCGAATCTAGGCTCATCCGTATTATTGATCACCATGAATATGGGAGTGATCGCACAAATGAGTTGTAATCCTGCAATAGGAGGCGTTGCCAAGGGGCAGATAGTACGCGAAATTGATGCAATGGGAGGATACACAGGTATTATTGCAGACAAGTCTACCATACAGTTTCGCATGTTAAACAGGTCAAAAGGACCTGCAATGTGGAGCCCAAGAACCCAAAATGATAGAATGCGATTTGCCGAAGAATGGCGAATGACATTGGAATCCCTTGCCAATGTGGACATGTGGCAAGATACCGTAAAGGAAGTAATTGTAGAGAATGGGCAGGCTAAAGGAGTGATAACATCCTTGGGCATTCGTATAGAATCCGACGCGGTAGTACTTACAAATGGAACTTTTCTAAATGGATTAATACATATAGGGGATAAGAAATTTGGAGGTGGACGTACTGGTGAAAAAGCAGCTACAGGACTTACAGAACAGCTCGTAGGCTTAGGCTTTGAATCCGGCCGAATGAAAACAGGAACTCCCCCAAGAGTAGATGGTCGCTCCTTAAACTATGCGTTAATGGAAGAGCAGTGGGGGGATGAAAAACGCGGTAGATTCTCCTTTACAGATGTAGAAGTTCCGACCCAACAGCGCTGCTGCTGGATTACCTATACAAACGATAAAGTACATGAGGTGCTCAAGACAGGCTTTGACAAGTCACCTATGTTCACCGGTAGAATTAAAGGCTTAGGCCCGCGCTACTGCCCATCAATAGAGGACAAGATCAATAGGTTTGCAGAAAGAGATAGGCATCAGATTTTCGTAGAGCCAGAAGGATTTAATACAGTAGAGATCTATGTCAATGGATTTTCAACCTCATTGCCAGAGGATGTTCAACTAAAGGCATTGCAACTTATCCCCGGCTTTGAGAAAGCAAAGATGTATAGACCGGGTTACGCAATCGAATATGACTTCTTTCCACCTATGCAATTAGACCTTACCCTGGAGACACTCCGCGTTAAGCACCTCTTCTTTGCTGGACAAATCAATGGTACAACAGGCTATGAAGAAGCCGCTGCACAAGGATTTGTAGCTGGAATAAATGCGCACCAACGTATAAATGATCAGCATGAGCTTATCTTAAAAAGATCAGAATCATATATAGGTGTATTAATCGATGACCTTGTTACAAAAGGTACAGAGGAGCCCTACCGTATGTTTACCTCAAGAGCGGAGCATAGACTACTCTTAAGACAAGACAATGCAGATATACGCTTAACTCCAATTGCACATAAACTTGGCTTAGTAAGTGACGAACGCTTGGAGAAGGTAAATCAAAAGGTAAAGGATTCCGATGAGCTAGTAGCCTATATGCGTAAAAATAGTATTTCAGCCGAAGACCTAAATCCTGTTTTAGAAGAACTAGGCTCAAGCCCAATTAATCAAAAAACAAAGCTTTACAATATTCTTACCAGACCTCAAGTAAATATCCAAAACTTAGCCGATGCGGATGCTACATTTAAAACGCAACTCGAAAAGTATACAGAGGAGACTATCGAACAAACAGAGATCAAGGTGAAGTATGATAGTTACTTTGAAAAAGAAATGGAGATTGTAAATAAAATGAAGAAGATGGAAGACAAGGAAATCAATCCGGACTTTGATTACAAAACCTTAACTTCACTATCCATTGAGGCAAGAGAGAAATTATTAAAGGTTAAACCAAGAACATTGGGTCAAGCTTCCAGAATTTCAGGAGTTTCACCCTCAGATATTAGTGTATTGATGATTTATATGAGTTAATTACTTGATAATCAGTATATTAAAACAATAAAAACAACAGTAAAAAATAAAGGCTTTAAAGACACTATTTTAAATTTTATGACACAGGATTCAAAAAAAGAAAAAAGCAGCTTAAAACGGCTAAAAACAGCCAAATTAAGGAATGTGGTGTTTTTTGCCTTTGTTTTACTCTGTTGCAGTACATTAATTCGCTGTGCAAACATTCAGCGGCCAACAGGAGGACCAAAGGACTCCCTGCCACCAAAATTATTAAACGAATCCCCACAAAACTTAAGCCGCAACTTTACGGCTAAGCAGGTTGTGCTATCCTTTGATGAGTTTATTAAATTGACCAATCAATTTAAAGAATTTAGTATTACCCCAGATGTGGAGGTGCAACCCATTTATAAGGTTAAGAAAAAAGATCTTATTATTACCTTGCCGGATTCCCTGGAAGAAAATACCACCTATACCCTGAATTTTGGAAAGGGGTTGACAGATTACAATGAAGGAAATGCAATATTAAATTATACCTACGTATTTTCCACGGGCAATGAACTAGACTCCTTGTCTTTAAGTGGATCCGTAAAAAATGGCTATACAAAAAGTTACGATGCCAAAAAGGATGAAAACATTAAGGTACTCCTTATTCCCACTTCACAAGATTCAATCTTTGGAAAGAAGAAAGCCAATATATTTGCCAATGTAGACACAGCCGGAAATTTCAAGTTTAATAATCTCCGAGAAGACAGCTATAGAATATATGCCTTAAAGGAACAAAACAACGACAGAATATTTAATGGAAATGATGAGTGGATTGGCTTCCTAAAGGATAGTATTGTATTAAATAAAAACATAAGCGGCATTAAGCTGGAATTGACCAAAAGCAATCCAAAAGACTTTAGAACCTTAGATAAGAAAATAGAAAATACAGGCTATATTCTGCTTACCTTCAATCAAGCTTTAATCGCTCCAAGTACAAAGATTCTCTATCCAGAAGCCTTAGAATCATCCAAGATTGAACGCTTTAATTTAAACAATGATACCGCAAAAATATTTATAGATAAGGTAGATCTCGATTCTATACGTATAGAACTGGCTGATCAAGGTCAGGTAATTGATACCATTTTAATACGTTCGTCGAAGTCTGCAAAATACGATCGGGAACTAAAACCAAGTCTAAATATTAGCAATAAAGTAGATCGTACCAAGCATATTATACTGACCAGCAGCAGCCCAATAGCCTCAGTAGACAAGGGGAAAATAGAACTATTAGAAGACTCTGTCTCCAGACGTAACTTTCAACTGCAACAAGATTCAGTAGATAGGGAACGCTATCATATCCGCTTTAATTGGAAGCCCAAGCGCAATTACGAACTTGTCATCCAAGAAAAGGCAATACTAAGCCCCTATGACGATGCGAACAAGGAGTTTAGGGCTAAATTTACCCTAGATGAATCCGACAATTATGGCAATATAAACTTTACCATAAGCAAGGTGGACAGCAGTATGCAATACCTGGTAGAGTTAATTGATGAGCGAAAAGAAAAGGTATTTGATAGAAAGATTTTAAAAGATGGCCTAAGCACATTCAGTTATAAAGATTTTCCAGGAGGAAAGTATAGCCTGCGGATAATCTATGATGCCAATAAAAATGGACGTTGGGATCCCGCAGATGTATACAAGAAAATACAAGCTGAACATATCTGGTATTTAGGAAAAACCTTTAGTATAAGAGCCAATTGGGATCAAAATGAAAACATAAGTTTAGACGAATAAGAAAAGCCCGATACACATAAGTGTATCGGGCTTTTCCTTTAGCAATGTTCCACGTAATATAGTCTTAAAACCAGGAACTATAGGTAACATAATTATGTGGCAACTGCTGCAACATAGCCAACTGTTCCGCCGTTAAGGGTTTAATCTTCTTGGCTGGAATACCCGCATATAAGTAACCTGATTCACAAACCATTCCCTCCAATACAACCGCCCCAGCAGCTATAATCACATTGGACGAAATAACGGCTCTATCCATTACAATTGCGCCCATGCCTATAAGTACATAATCGTGTACGATACAGCCATGTACGATCGCTTTATGCCCTACATTTACATAATTACCTATATCAGTACCATTCTTCTGATAGGTGCAGTGAATAACCACGCCATCTTGGATATTCGTATACTTTCCAATCCGGATATAATTTACATCCGCTCGTATCACGGCATTAAACCAGATAGAACTATGTTCCCCAATACTGGCCTGGCCAACAATTGTAGCATTTTCTGCTACAAATACATGCGCAGCAAGTTGGGGGTGTTTTCCCAAAACGGGTAATATTAACGGCATATTATAAGATTGTATCGTAAAGTGTATTTGATTTTTCTGGATAATCCGTCGTAAAATGTAGACCTCTGCTTTCGGTACGATTCATAGCCGATTTAACGATTAGATAAGCCACTTGAATAACATTGCGCAGCTCACATAATTTTACAGAGAGTTTTGTATTCTTATAGAATTCTTCAGTTTCCTCATGTAAAAAGCCTAAGCGACGCATAGCCCGATCCAAGCGAAAATCCGAACGCACAATTCCTACATAATCACTCATCAATTTTTGAACTTCTCGCAAATTATGGGTTACTAAAACCTCTTCATTTAGCAATTCAACTTTGGATTCGTCCCAATTAGGAATATCAGCTGGATAGGCTAAATCCGCAAAGCCAGAACGCGCATCCTCAAAGATACGATGTGCATAGACAACGGCTTCCAGTAAAGAATTGGAGGCCAATCTATTAGCCCCATGAAGGCCAGTAGAAGAGCATTCTCCACAAGCATAGAGCTGTTGTATGCTGGTTTTCCCCACCTCATCCACCAAAATTCCCCCGCATAAATAGTGCGCTGCTGGCGTAACAGGAATATAATCCTTGGTCATATCCAAGCCAATGGACAGGCATTTCTCAAAGATATTTGGAAAATGCGCTAAAATATCAGCCTTATTACTATGTGTAATATCCAGGTAAACAAAGTCAATCCCAGACTTCTTCATCTCATTATCTATAGCCCGCGCTACAATATCTCGAGGTGCCAACGAACCCCGTTCATCATACTCCTCCATAAAGGAATCACCATTAACACGGCGTAAGATGCCTCCAAATCCCCTAACAGCTTCCGAAATCAAAAAAGCAGGGGAATCCTTTGGATTGTGTAGCGAGGTCGGATGAAACTGAAAAAACTCCATATTGCGGACCTTTCCCTTAGCCCTATATAGCATGGCAATTCCATCCCCAGTAGCAATGGTAGGGTTGGTAGTACTCGCATAGACGTGACCAGCGCCCCCCGAAGCCATTAAGGTAACCTTACTCAGAAAAATCTCAATCGCCCCTGTAACAGTGTTTAAAGCATAGATACCGTAACATTTTATATCTTCCGTACTTTTATCCACATGCACGCCTTGATGATGCTGGGTAATAAGATCAATAGCAAAACAATGCGTAAGCATCTCAATATTAGGGTGTTCATGAATTTTTTCGAGCAAGGCTCTTTCAATTTCATAACCCGTAATATCCTTATAATGTAATATCCTATGATTTGAATGTCCACCCTCCCGGGCTAAATCATAATGATCCGCATCTACCTTATCGAAGTTTGTTCCATAATCAATAAGCTCCTTAATTCTTTCGGGCGCTTCACTAACAACGTTTTCCACAATTTCGCTATGGCATAAACCATCCCCAGCTATCTCAGTATCAGCAATATGCTTTAAAAAGCTATCAGACTTATCCACAACTGCCGCAACCCCTCCTTGGGCGTACTTCGTATTGGACTCATCTTCATTAGATTTTGTCACAATCAACACTTTTCCTAGTGCTGCAGCCTTTAAAGCGAAGCTTAGACCAGCTATTCCGGATCCAATAATCAAAAAATCAACTTTCCTATTTGCCATCATGTGTATAAGCGCAATAAAAACAATATTTATTGAGAACAAATTAACAAAATATGTGGATAACATGTATATAAAGCGTTAACTAAAAATGAAAACTTTAATTCTTTCCACATTTTGGAGGTTATTCACATAAGTTTCAACAAAACGTTAACGAATTATGAACTACATATTAACAAATTGCACATTCTAAAGATTCCACAAAAAAATATGGAAACAGAAATCCGTGAAAAATTACATATCTGATAATCAGGCCTTAATTTGTTAAAAACTGTGAGTAACTTGTGGATAACAATAGAACAAACGTAAATCCTATTTAATTTTCGGTGGTTTATCCCCATTTTCCACACACTAATAAACAATAAGTTCTTTTTATATAAAAAACATTATTATTTATTGAAAAAAGGGAATGTGGAATTCGTTTGATTTTCTTTCTCTATTTTTGTGTTGTTGAAATATTAAATATTGATCGTACTTGAGGAGAAGACAATGCAGACATCGTTTGAATTAGATTTGGAGTCGAAAGGTTTTATTGACGAGCCAATTGATCCTACTTTAGATTTAGTCGCTGAAATCCAACGACTTAAAAAAGAAAAAAATGCAGTAATCTTGGCTCATTATTACCAAGATGCTGAAATACAGGATATTGCAGATTATATTGGTGATAGCTTAGGATTATCACAGCAAGCCGCTAATACTCAGGCAGATATGATTGTCTTTGCTGGAGTGCATTTTATGGCTGAAACAGCAAAAATTCTTTCTCCATCTAAGAAAGTATTATTGCCAGATTTAAAGGCAGGTTGCTCATTATCAGATAGTTGTCCTCCGCATCTTTTTGCGAAATTCAAAGAGAAGTATCCAGATCATATTGTCATCACCTATGTCAACTGTACTGCTGAATTAAAGGCGCTTTCGGATATTGTATGCACCTCCAGCAATGCCGTTCAGATTGTCGAGAGTCTACCTAAAGATCAAAAGATAATTTTTGGTCCTGATAAAAACTTAGGCGACTACGTGATTAAAAAAACAGGTAGAGACATGGTTTTGTGGAATGGAGCCTGCATGGTACATGAAATTTTTTCACAAGACAAGATAACTGATCTACGTGCCCAATTTCCTAAAGCAAAGTTTATAGCGCATCCAGAATGTGAGGCGCATATCCTGGCCACAGCGGATTATATTGGCTCCACCTCAGGCATGTTAAAATATACCATTGAAAATGAGGCTCAACAGTTTATTGTTGCTACAGAAGCAGGAATTCTGCATCAAATGCAAAAATCTAGTCCGCATAAGGTCTTTATTCCAGCTCCGCCAAACAATGTATGTGCCTGCAATGACTGTCCACATATGAAACTCAATACCTTAGAAAAGCTATATAATTGTTTAAATTATGAGCTGCCTGAGGTTGATTTAAGCGAAGAAATTATAGCACGTGCTCGAAGACCAATTGAACGCATGTTAGAAATTTCTGAGAAATATGGTTTGTAACTACTGATATATAGCTAGTTACCAATAATTTAAATTTATACGCATGTTTGACAATATAGATAAAACGGATATTAACGAGCTGGGAGAGTTTGGGCTAATAGACTACCTGACCAAAGCCGTAGAAATTACTGAGCCTTCCACAATAAAGGGAATTGGGGATGATGCTGCAGTATTGGATTTCTCCAATTACAAGACATTGATTTCTACCGATTTACTGTTGGAAGGGGTGCATTTTGATTTGCGTTATGTGCCCTTGAAACATTTGGGTTACAAGGCTGTACAGGTAAATCTCAGTGATATTTACGCCATGAATGGGAAAGCCTCCCAAATAACCTTCTCCATCGGGCTTTCATCAAAATTTCCTTTGGAAGCTGTGGAAGAAATTTATGAAGGCGCATTAATTGCTTGCAAGAAATTCAATGTAGACCTTGTAGGCGGGGATACCTCTGCATCTAAACAGGGCTTGGTTATCTCGGTTACCAGTATTGGCTATGCTGAAGAAAGTAAAATTGCCTACCGCTCTGGTGCTAAAGAAGGCGATTTATTATGTGTAAGTGGAGATTTAGGCGGAGCCTATGTAGGCTTACAATTGCTGGAGCGGGAGAAGCAGATATTTTTGGAAAACCCTAATATTCAACCAGATCTTGAAGGCAAAGATTATATTGTTGAAAGACAGTTAAAGCCAGAATCACGCAAAGATGTGGTGGAGTTATTTGAAACTTATGGCATTCAACCCAATGCAATGATCGATGTTTCAGATGGCCTAGCTTCTGAAATATTGCATCTATGTAAAGCTTCCAATGTAGGCTGTAAATTGTACGAAGATAAGCTGCCTATTGACCCCATGACCTATGAAACAGCCAGGGAGTTTGGACTGGATCCAACAGTTTGTGCCTTAAGCGGTGGGGAAGATTATGAGCTTTTGTTTACTGTTCCGCAAGATCAGTATGATAAGATCAAAAACCAACTCGATATCACCATTATTGGCTACATAACAGAGCCAAATGCAGGCTGTGATATGATCTCTAAATCTGGTCATTCGCATCCGATTACGGCTCAGGGTTGGAATGCTTTTAAAGCTCAGGGATAAGTCTCTAAAATATTAAATGTGGAAAAAGTCTGTTGCCCTACAGACTTTTTCTCTATCTTTAAACGATTATAACCAATTGTAAACGAGATGGAAAATCCCCTTTGGAAACCTTCTGAGGCCTATATTAAGTCCTCTGCACTTTATAGTTTTCAACAATATGTAGAGCGTAGCAACAAGCGATCTTTCTTAGATTATGATGCTTTGCATACCTGGTCTATTCAACAGGTAGAAAGCCTTTGGAAGACGGTATTAAATTACTTTGATATTGCTTATTCAGGGGATTTTAATCAGGTCCTAGATTGGGATAAAACGGCAAAGGATTTTGTGGATGCCAAATGGTTTGAAGGGATATATTTAAGTTATAGCGAGCATATCTTTAGGGATAAGCTTCCGGAAGCTATAGCCCTAAAGTACACTGACGAAAGTGGCGTCTATCAGGAAGTAAGCTGGTCTGACTTACGGGCACAAGTCTCTGTCTTGCAGCAGTTTTTAACGGCTCAGGGCGTGGAGAAAGGGGATCGGGTGGTGGCTGTGCTTAACAATACGGTGGAGTGTATTGCTATATTTTTAGCCGTTAATTCCTTAGGCGCAATATGGTCTTGCTGCTCTCCTGATTTTGGCGATCAAAGCATTCTCGAACGCTTTGCGCAAATAGAGCCTAAAATCATGTTTGTGGAGCGTAGTTATCAATACAATGGGAAAGCCTTTTCTAAATTAGAAACAATAGCCCATTTAGAAGCTAACTTACCCTCCTTAAAAACAATTGTGGATGTCAATACCGAGGATTGGCAGCATATTTTTACCGCTTATTCAGCGCGTACTTTACGCTTTGATCGGGTTGAGTTTGACCATCCCATCTGGATCCTATATTCTTCTGGGACTACCGGTAAGCCCAAAGCCATTACACATCGTACGGGGGGAAACTTATTAGAACATGTAAAGGCCTTGGCATTGCATCAGAATGTACAAGCCGGAGAAAACTTTTTATGGTACTCCACCACGGGATGGATGATGTGGAATTACGCCTTATCCTCCTTACTTTGTGGGGCTACCTTATGCATCTACAATGCAGCTGTGCAGTATGCTGATCATCAGTATTTTTGGGATTTTGTAAGGCATGCACAAGTACATCATTTAGGGGCTGGAGCTGCCTATTTTTCAGCAATACATGATCTAGCGATAGCGGATTATCAACCCAAGGTAATTGGGTCTACTGGCTCCCCATTGCCAATTGAAACCTTCCACAACCTACAAGAAAAGTTTCCAGATGCGCATATTATTTCCTTAAGTGGAGGGACAGATGTGTGTAGTGCATTCTTATCAGGCTGTGCTTACAAGCCTGTATATGCTGGAACGATACAATGTAGAACCCTAGGTGCAGATATAGTAGCTGTAAACGATAAATGGGAAGCTGTTGTGGATGAGGTAGGGGAACTGGTTATCCGGCAGCCTATGCCTTCTATGCCCTTGTTGTTTTGGAAGGATATAGCACATAAGCGTTACAGGTCTAGTTACTTTGAGGCGGGCAATGGCTATTGGAATCATGCTGACTGGATTCAGGTCAATAAGGATGGCAGTGTAGCTATGTTTGGCCGTTCGGATGCTACCCTAAATCGGGGTGGAGTACGGATAGGAACGGCGGAAATCTACAATGTGTTAAGTACCATTCCAGCTATAAAAGATAGTTTGGTAATTAGTACAGAGGATTCCAAAGGTCAATCTCAGATGATTTTATTTGTACAGCTCTCTGAGTCCGAGGAGTTGGCAGCCTTAATCCCTATTATAAAGCATGAGCTGCGCAAAGCCTATAGTCCTAGACATGTTCCAGATAGTATCTACGCCGTTACGGATATACCTTATACACTTAGTGGTAAGAAGTTGGAGATACCCATTAAGCATATATTTTCAGGAGTTGCTATTGAAAAGGCAGTTTCAAAGGATATTATGCGTAATCCTGAATGTCTGGAGACTTATCTTGCGCTTAAAAATAGTATTTAGCGGCCTTTTATTTTTGGATATTTCTGGGGAACGATTATTTTTGAAAAAAACCTAAATTGAAACATATTATAGTAACGCGTAGCCTATGTCTGCTAGGCTTAACAACATTATTATCCTTCGCACAGGCACAAGATAGTCTCAGTACGGGGCTGTCAAAAAAACGAAATTTTGTGAAGCTGGAATTGGTTTCCTTTGGCGCAAGCATGGATTTATCCCATACGGATAGTAAAAATTCAGATGCTGGACTCTTGGGAAGCAGACAAGGGCTTGCCTTTTCTTCAGCCTTTAGGCTAACCCATCTCTTTTCGCAGAAATTGGGATGGTACACGGCTTTAAAACTTGATTATCTAAAGGAAAAAAGGTCTGAACATTATACGGATTTTCCAATAGGGGAAATCTTATTGAGAAGCTTATATGGTGGCTTTGTGCCTTCCTATAGTTTAGAAGGAGGCTTAGTATACCGTATAGAAAAAGGGCGTTGGGATTTCCATCCTAGATTGGGATTTGGATACGGGATGTACTTGTTGGACCGGGATTCTGATAAAAGCCAGAAACAAGGGGATGGTACGTTCCTGCAAACTGTTTATACCCAAAGAGCATCTGGAGCGCTAATGAACTTAGGCTTTACGGGACATTATTTCTTAGGCAAAAAAAGCTTTTTAGCCCTCAATATTGACTTTAGGCAGCCTCTGCAAGAATCCTATGGAGAACTTACAAGTTCTTTAAATGGAGGGCTTGAGGAACATATAAAATACAGCAATGCTACAGTAGGTAGAGCGCTACAGCTAGCAGTGGGCTATGGATTTACACTAGGTAAAAGAAAGCTATAGTAGACTATAGCTTTCTTTTATAATCTTTATACCTGAATCACGCCTACATTATAGCGTTCCATAATGGGGTTTTGATTAGCAGCCTCAATTCCCATGGAAATAATTTTCCTTGTCTCCGTAGGATCTATAACGCCATCCACCCATAAACGAGCGGCGGCATAATATGGACTTAATTGTTCATTATATTGTTTCTCAATCTTGTCCAATAAGGCTTGTTTATCAGCTTCGGATAGGGTTACCGACTTAGCTTTTAGTGTAGCTTCTTGCATTTGCAGGAGGGTTTTACCAGCTGTAGCACCACTCATTACCGCCATGCTGGCAGTAGGCCAGGCATAGATTAGTCTAGGGTCATAGGCTTTGCCACACATGGCATAATTGCCGGCTCCATAACTGTTGCCTACAATAAAGGTGAACTTTGGTACAACCGAGTTGGCCATGGCATTTACCATCTTTGCCCCATCTTTAATAATCCCCCCTTGCTCCGAACGGGATCCCACCATAAAGCCTGTTACATCTTGAAAGAAAACTAAGGGAATCTTCTGCTGATTACAGTTCATAATAAAGCGAGCAGCCTTGTCTGCCGAGTCCGAATAGATGACGCCTCCCATCTGCATCTCACTTGCATTGCCCGGCTTTTTGGCCTTTACAATCTCGCGTTGATTGGCTACAATTCCCACCGCCCAGCCATCAATTCGGGCCAAGGTGCAGATAATTGTTTTACCATAATCGGTCTTGTATTCTTCCATTGAATCCTTGTCCACAATAGCTTTTAAGAGTTCCCGCATATTATAAGACTTCAGTCGGTCTAAAGGCAGGATATCATAAATAGCAGTTGGCTTTAAAGCGGGCTCCACTGCGGCTATTCTAGAAAAATGGGCCTGTTTGTCTTTACCAAATTTGTCTACAATATTGCGTATAGCGGCTAAACAACTGCTGTCATCCGGAAATTTATTATCCGTAACGCCCGAAATCTCACAGTGTGTGGTAGCTCCACCTAGGGCTTCATTGTCAATAACCTCCCCAATAGAAGATTTTACCAGGTAAGATCCAGCTAGGAATACCGAGCCAGTTCCCTCTACAATTAAGGCATAGTCCGACATTATCGGAAGATACGCTCCACCAGCTACACAAGACCCCATAATGGCTGCAATCTGCGGTATGCCCATAGAGGATAGCTTGGCATTGTTTCTAAAAATACGTCCAAAATGCTCTTTGTCAGGGAAAATCTCTTCCTGCATCGGTAGGTATACCCCTGCGGAATCCACTAAATAGATAATTGGAATGTGATTTTCCATAGCAATTTCTTGCGCGCGTAGGTTTTTCTTGCCTGACATGGGAAACCAAGCGCCAGCTTTTACTGTAGCATCATTGGCTACAATTACACATAATCTATCCTTAACATAACCAAGTACTACCACTACCCCCGCATTGGGACAGCCCCCATGCTCTTCATACATTCCTTCAGCAGCAAATTTACCAACTTCCACATAGGCGCTTCCTGCGTCTATAAGTTGTAGGATACGCTCCCATGCAGTAAGCTTTCCTTTTTGTTTATGTTTTTGGATTTTGTCTAAGCCTCCACCTAAATGTAGTTTTTCTGTTTTCTTTTTAAGAAGGTTCAGTAAATCTTGCATACTAATTGTTTAAAATATCGTAAATTGTAAATGGTATCATAATTTGAAATTATAAAAATTTTAATATATAAATAGTTTTTTATAATTTTCGTAAATCCAATATAAACTTACAAAATAATATGCTACATACATATGAAAATGAGCAATTAGCTCTAGTTAGACAGAGTGCTCGTCAATTTGCGAAAGATTTCATAAAGCCGAATTTAATGGACTGGGATGAAAGACAGTATTTCCCAGTTGAACTTTTTAAACAGATGGGAACTTATGGCTTTATGGGCCTAATTGTACCCGAAATTTATGGAGGTACTGGTCTAGGCTATCAAGAGTACATCACCGTATTGGATGAAATATCAAAGGTCTGCGGGTCTATAGGCCTATCGCTAGCCGCACATAATTCCCTGTGTACAAATCATATATTATCCTTTGCCAGTGAGGAACAAAAGCAAAAGTATCTTCCTAAGTTGGCTACAGGAGAGTGGATCGGCGCCTGGGGATTGACAGAGACAGAGTCTGGATCAGATGCGGGAGGATTAACCACTACAGCTGTTAAAGAAGGGGATTATTATATAATCAATGGTTCAAAAACCTTTATTACTCATGCAATCAGCGGGGACCTCGCGGTAGTTATGGTTCGTACAGGTGAAAAGGGCGATAAGCGGGCTATTACTGCTTTTATTGTTGAAAAAGGAACACCTGGATTTTCAGCAGGGATGAAGATTGATAAATTAGGCATGCGCGCCTCAGAGACAGCTAGTTTGTTTTTTGATAATTGCAAGCTGCATAAAAGTCAAGTTATTGGCCAAGAGGGGGATGGCTTTGTACAAGCCTTAAAGTTACTAGATGGGGGAAGAATAT
This sequence comes from Sphingobacterium sp., assembly GCA_030146225.1. Lineage (GTDB taxonomy): Bacteria > Bacteroidota > Bacteroidia > Sphingobacteriales > Sphingobacteriaceae > Sphingobacterium. Next base: position 13,706 of record JASLCA010000199.1, read on the forward strand.
CTATTGCTGCCTTATCTTTAGGGATTGCTAGAGGGGCTTACGAATGTGCCTTACGCTATTCAAATGAAAGGTCTCAATTTGGTCAGAAGATATTTGAATTTCAAGATGTAGGCTTTAAATTGGCCGATATGGCGACTAAGATTGAAGCTTCAGAACTCTTAATTAGACAGGCCGGATTTTTGAAGGATGAAGGGCGCAGCGTCACTAAGGAAGGTGCGATGGCAAAGCTCTTTGCGTCTGAGGTCGCAGTAGAAGTGTCAAATGAGAGTGTGCAGATCCATGGAGGCTATGGCTTTACAAAGGATTATCCAGCTGAAAAGTTCTTCCGGGATGCTAAGCTTTGCACCATAGGTGAGGGCACAAGTGCTATACAAAAGATGGTTATTGCTAGAGAGATAAAAAAAGATGTCTAAACGCGAAAAAGTACAATTAGTAGATTGCCCACGGGATGCTATTCAAGGTATAAAAAACTTTATTCCTACTGCCCAAAAGATTGCGTATATCAATCAATTAGTGGCGAGCGAATTCTTTGACTTTATTGACTTTGGAAGTTTTGTGTCGGCAAAGGCAGTCCCGCAAATGGCTGATACTGCTGCTGTCTTGGATGGAATTGATAAGAAAAACAGTAAATTAATTGCCATTATAGCAAATGAAAAAGGGGCTGAGATAGGAAGCCAACACCAGGCAATAGATTACCTGGGCTATCCCTTTTCTATCTCTGAAACTTTTCAAAAGAGAAACACCAATAAAAACAGCTTGGAGGCATTCCAAGCTGTTGAAACGGCGAAAAACACGCTGGCACAGGCCGGAAGTCAAGAGCTTATGGTCTATCTATCCATGGCTTTTGGGAACCCCTATGGAGACCTTTGGCATACGGACTTGATTTTAGACTGGATGGAGAAGTTGAGCGCTATTGGGATTCGTAAGTTTTCATTAGCGGATACCACCGCAGAGGCCACACCTGCATTGGTTCAGGAGCTTTTTACATTGGTTAAGAAGAACTTCCCTGAGCTAGAGTTAAGTATACACCTACACTCGCGGGTTGAAAACTCTTTAATAAAGGTTGAAGCCGCTTATGAAGCCGGCTGCCGTATATTTGAAGGCGCAATTATGGGCTATGGCGGTTGTCCTTTTGCGCAGGATGATTTGGTAGGCAATATACCGTCCGAAATACTGGTACGCCAGTTTATAGATCCGCAAACGGAAGCTATAGAGGCCTTGTTGTATGGATTTCAATCCTTAATTAAAGCTTAAATGAATTATTATTTTATTAAAACCACTCAAAAGGACTTTGTATATAGGATTACCTTGGCCCGAGCTGAAAAGCGGAATGCCTTTACGCCTGCCATGGTCAATGAGATTGCGCATGCAATAGCTATTGCCAATAGCAATCCGCAAGTGAAGTTGGTAGTTTTTGATGCGGAGGGTCCGGTATTTTGTGCCGGAATGGATCTACAAACCTTTCAAAACCCAGCCCTGGATAGGCCAAATCCTGCGATTGAACAGCAAGCGATCTCTTTGGGGGAGGTTATGAATCAACTCTTAAAGCCCTCTCTTGCAATTATTGAAGGGGATGCTATAGCTGGAGCATTCTTGCTGTTTGCGAACTGTACTTATGTATATTGCCTAAGAACGGTACGCTTTCGATTACCAGAGTTAGCGATAGGCTTGTTTCCCTTTCAGGTTATGGCGAGCTTACTAAAGGTAATGACTGAGAAGAAAATGCTACAACTATGCTTAAATACCGAGTACTTTTCAAGTACCCGAGCCCAGGAATATGGCTTGGTCGATGGCTTTTTAGAGGATTTACATCTAGACGAATTTATCGCTGGCTTTAAAGACTTAAGTAGCACTGCCTTGCTTGCAGGCATACAGGCGGCCAAAGAATTGCCTACGGTGCCAGTCGTTGACAGGTACCAGTTTTTATTAGCATCTTTAGCGGCTTTGCGAAAGGCAGAAGCTAATGACAGCCAAAAAGAACAGCGCTAATTTAGCGCTGTTCTTTTTTCAATCCAGAAGCTGTTGTACCCAGTTCCGATCTCTATTTCTAACAGGCGTTGCTGTAGCATCTCTAGGATAGCTAGAAAATTATATACAAATTGTACCTTATCTGCAGAGTGTTTTGCTATTTGATGAAAGTCCAGCTTGCTGTTTATTTCAATAAGTTCAGCAATAGCCTTCTTCTGTTGTTCTATGGTATAAGGGTATTTAATAACTGTATGCGTGAACTCTTTAATTCTATGCGTAAAGTTAAACATCATCTTCTCATAGACCATCATCAGCTTGTATAGGTCAAAGGAAGCCAACTCTTCATCGGTCTTGTCCTTATTTCTTGAAAGTTTATTGTCTGCTTGTATATTAGCACGAGCATGTAGTCTATTGCGTTGCTCTTCAAAGCCACGCATCTGCTCACAGATCTCCTTAAATTGCTTGTAAAGAATAAGCTTTTGAGTCAATTCCTGCTTGAGGTCAATCTCATTCTCTGCATCATCCAAGTCTGGACGAGGAAGTAGCATTTTAGCCTTGATCCGCATTAAGGTAGAAGCGACAAAGATAAACTCACTGGCCAATTCTATATTTAAGGAATGCATATTCTGAATATAGCCCAGAAAGTCATCCGCAATTTTAGAAATTGGAATATCATGGATGTTTAATTCATCCCTCTCAATAAAAAATAGCAATAGGTCAAAAGGACCTTCAAATTGCGCTAGTTTAATTTCGTAAGCCTCTGTCTGCATATTCTGTTCAAAAATAAGCATTTGCTAGGGATTATTTTACGGTATTTTAGCGAATTCAAATAAAAGCAGAAACTATTATTTGCCTATATTGTTCTGTTCTTTAACGAATAAGTCGTTAATTTGTAACTTATTTATAGGGAAAAATATGCAAGTAGAGGCAGGTCCACTATTACAAAAGATAAACTATCCATCCGATTTAAAGCATTTAAAAGGGAAGGAGCTAGAAGAGCTATGTACTGAACTCAGACAATTCATTATAGATATTGTCTCGGTTAATGGAGGTCATTTCGCTGCTAGTTTAGGTGTTGTAGAGTTAACTGTAGCATTACATCATGCGCTTAACACACCTTACGATCAAATTATCTTTGATGTAGGACATCAGGCTTACGGCCATAAAATATTAACAGGGAGAAGAGAGGTATTTCATACAAACCGATTATTGGGAGGGATTTCAGGCTTTCCAAAACGCGGCGAAAGTGATTATGACACCTTTGGTGTAGGGCACTCTTCTACTTCCATTTCAGCCGCCTTAGGCATGGCTGTGGCTTCTGAATATAAAGGAGAGACAGACAGGCAACACGTGGCTATTATTGGGGATGGTGCATTAACAGGAGGGATGGCTTTTGAAGCCTTAAATCATGCGGGCATAGAAAAGTCCAACTTATTGGTTATCCTAAATGATAATTGTATGTCTATTGACCCCAATGTGGGTGCGATGAAGGAATACCTGACAAGTATTACCACCTCTAAAAGCTATAATAAGTTTAGGGATGAGCTGATAGCGGTCTTAACCAAGATTTCAAAAAATGGTCCCAATGCCTATGGCTGGGCCAAGAAGCTAGAGCAGAGTATTAAGGGAACCCTCTTAAAAAATGCCAATCTATTTGAATCCTTAAACTTTAGATATTTTGGACCAGTAGATGGTCATGATGTCAATAAATTGGCAAAGACCATTGAAGATCTAAAGCATATCCCAGGCCCGAAACTATTACATGTCGTTACTGTAAAAGGAAAAGGCTATGCATTAGCTGAAAAGGATCAAACTACATGGCATGCTCCTGGTCTTTTTGACAAGATAACTGGAGAAATAAAGAAATCCGTCTCCGACAAGCCAAAACCACCTAAGTTTCAGGATGTATTTGGCCATAGTCTGGTAGAGTTGGCAGAGCAGAATGATAAAATTATGGGGATTACGCCGGCCATGCCGTCGGGATCTTCAATGAATATTATGATGAAGGCCATGCCAAATCGAGCTTTTGATGTAGGCATTGCTGAGCAGCACGCAGTAACCTTTAGTGCTGGCCTGGCCACACAAGGCTTGGTGCCCTTCTGTAATATCTACTCTTCCTTTATGCAGCGGGCCTATGATCAAGTAATTCATGATGTGGCCCTGCAAAAGCTAAATGTAGTATTCTGCTTGGATAGAGCAGGGGTTGTAGGTGCCGATGGACCTACGCATCATGGAGCCTACGATATCTCCTTTATGCGTTGTATTCCAAATATGGTTGTCTCTTCGCCCATGAATGAGGAGGAGCTCCGAAACTTGATGTATACTGCTCAACTTCCGGATCAAGGTCCCTTTGTTATTCGCTATCCGAGAGGAAATGGGGTGATGGTCGACTGGAAGCGTCCCTTCCAAGCCATTAAGATCGGTGAGGGCCGTAAGCTAAGAGACGGAGAAGAGGTTGCTATACTAAGTCTTGGTGCGATAGGCAATGAAGCCGTAGCGGCCATTAAAACACTTAATGAGGAGGGAATACACCCAGCTCATTACGATATGCGTTTTGCAAAGCCTTTGGACCTTGAATTACTGCATGAGGTCTTCCGTAAGTTTAAAAAAGTAATTACCATAGAAGACGGATCATTAATGGGAGGCTTTGGCTCAGCCATACTGGAGTTTATGGTCGATCAAAACTATCACGCAACAGTTGTACGCTTAGGCATAGCCGATGAGATTGTAGAGCATGGCGAACAGCAGGAACTCTGGAAAATCTGTGGTTATGATGCAAGTGGAATCATCGCTGAAGTGAAAAAGCTGACGCAGGGGATTAAAACAGACAGTATGGTCTCATAATATACCTCAAACGAAAATAATTTAAGGAAGAATTTAAAAGTTCTTCCTTTTTTTTGTTTTTAATCTGTATATTTAGAAAGAAGTTGGATTCAATAGTTATCCACACTGATAAGCCGAGATTAGTCAAAAGAGTTAGAAAAGCCAATTCTTGCAAGTCAACATGAGCAATGTGGATAAATATGAAAAGTTAAACTTTAGCCTGCTAAAATAGCTGCTAAAAACCGCTAAGTTATTGATAGATAATGTGCTTGGTTTTTTTTGATATTTTAGTTTTTTAACTCAGAATTTTTTGTCATCTTCGTCTTTAGAGAAAGTTATAAACAATTTTTTTGTCGAATATTGGTTTTCAAGTTATTAACAATTTAGGAATGGAAAAAACGTGTACAAGTGTTTGGAATAGCTGTTTGCAAATAATCAAGGACAACATCCCAGCACAAAGTTTCAAGACCTGGTTCGAGCCAGTCAAGGCCGTCGGGCTAAATGAAAACGTTTTAACTATTCAAGTACCTTCGGTCTTCTTTTATGAATGGCTCGAAGAACATTATGTAGGTATTTTACGTAAGACGATTAAGAAATTTTTGGGGGAACAGGGGCGCTTAGAGTATAATATCATCGTAGATAAATCATCAGCAAATACACCTTATACCACAAACATTCCTTCGAATGGAAATGGAGCAGAAGGAAAGAAGCAGTCTATTCCAGTTCCAGTGGCATTGAATAAGAATATCAAAAATCCTTTTGTTATTCCAGGGCTTAAAAAATTGCAAGTTGATCCGCAATTAAATCACCACTACACCTTTGAAAATTTTATCGAGGGCGAGTGTAATCGTTTGGCGCGTTCAGCAGGTTTTGCTGTGGCAAACAAGCCAGGAGGTACATCCTTCAACCCTTTGATGATTTACGGAGACGTAGGTTTAGGTAAAACACACCTTGCGCAAGCAATAGGGAATGAAATTAAGAAGAATCTTTCTGACAAGCTCGTTATCTATGTGTCCTGTGAGAAGTTCTGTCAGCAGTTTGTGGACTCCTTAAAAAACAATACCATCAATGACTTTGTAAACTTTTACCAAGCCATGGATGTTATTATTATGGATGACGTACACAACTTTGCAGGGAAAGAGAAGACGCAGGATATTTTCTTCCACATTTTCAACCATTTACACCAATCTGGAAAGCAGATTATCCTTACCTCAGATAAGCCACCAAAGGACTTATCGGGCTTAGAGGAGCGTCTGTTAAGCCGATTCAAATGGGGTTTATCTGCAGATATTCAGATTCCAGACTTGGAAACAAGGATGGCAATTTTGAAAAAGAAGATGTATTCAGACGGAATTGAATTGCCAGAGAATGTTGTAGAGTATGTTGCAACTCAGATTGATAATAGTGTACGTGAGTTGGAGGGTGCTATGGTTTCCTTGCTGGCTCAATCTACCCTAAACAAGAAAGACATAGATCTAAACTTGGCCAAGTCCATGTTAAAGAACTTTGTTAAGAATACCCATAAGGAAATATCTATGGAGTATATCCAAAAGCTGGTTTGTGAGTATTTTGAAGTCCCAGTAGAGATGGTGAAGTCAAAGGTTCGTAAGCGTGAAATTGTACAGGCTAGACAGATCTCCATGTACCTGGCTAAGAATCATACAAAGTCATCGCTAAAGTCCATCGGGAGTTTCTTCGGTGGCAGAGATCACTCTACTGTAATCTATGCCTGTCAGACTGTAGAAGACCTAATTGAGACAGATAAGAAGTTTAAGACTTATGTTCAAGATATACAGAAGAAATTAAAAACCTCTTAAGCAAGATTCTTGCTTAATTTTTGAATGTGAAAAGCGAAGACAGCAAATCTTCGCTTTTTTTATGGCCCAGATCAGGCTGCAAAAAAAATGGTGGAATCACTTTGGATCCCACCACTCACTTACTAAATGTTCCTAATTGAATAGGCATGAACTAAGCAAATCAAATTGCTTACGCATTGTTCTTATTGTTGTTGTTCTTCTTGTTGTTCTTCAGTCTTAGCCGGCGCTGCTGGAGCTTCTTCTTTTACTCGTTCAGCCACGATCTTAGCAAAGATTTCCTTTTGCTCATCAGACAGTTTTTCTGCAACTTGTGCGTCCGTATGTTCCTGAACTTTGTTTAGTGTTTCTGCAATTATTTCAGGAGATAGCGTCGCATCAGCTTTAACTGCTGCTTTGGTTTGTTCACCTTCTAAAACGAAATCAAAAACGGTTTTCTGTTGATCTTCGGTCAATGTCAGTTTTTCAGTTAACGCTACTGTTTCCTGTTTTGCTTTATCTTCAGGGTTTACGGCTTGTGCGAATGTTAATGTTGCTGCAAATAATAAGCTGATACCTGTTAAAAATAACTTTTTCATGATTCTGAGTTTTAATGTTAAACCTTCTTGTACTAAATTCTTACACTAATAACAGCGATAAGGACAGGTTTATTGCCTTGATTGTATCATGTATGTTACAATTTAACGTTACTTAACAGAATATGCCACAAAAAGGCTCTTTTCTCCGCTAAACAGCTTGTGCATTGCCTAGGCTTTTGCCAGCGACCTCTAAAAAAGCCCTATTTAGCGGGCTTAGCTATTCGCCTTGTATTTCGCTGCTTGTCCATTGCATCAAACTTTTCTATTTGTTCTGGGGTTAGAAAGGATTTAATCCGAGTCCGATGCTCTTAACGCGTGTCTTGCATTTTTGCAGACCTTTCCCTTGTGGCAACCTTGGACTGTTCCCGCAATCCCTTGTTCGGGGCTGATCGTTGAAGCATATACTTGTATATGGAGTCTTGTTGAGGACTTGTTAAATTAAGTTCCTGCTGTAGGCGTGCAACAGTCTTTTGTGCGCGTTCTACTGAGGCAGCATCTGCTTTAACCTCAATTTGTTTTTGCTGTGCGTAGCTGAGGCTTATGCCGAGGCTCAGGCAAATTGCTAAAATTTTTATCTTCTTCATAACAACTGTGTTTTATATAGCAAGTAAAATACGAGGTATTTTCTTAAGTCTTTGCTAGTCACGCTGTTATTTAGGGAATATTAACAGTAATTTATACTAATTAACAGTTTGGGGCTGTGCGAAGGCTTTTAGAATAAGGGATTCAAAAAGCTGCTGCTGCTCGAATTTTATCGCTAGCGTAATTGGGATATAGAACACGGGGTTCCGCGTATAGAAGTCCGTATTTAGGCGTTGAAAATCCTTCTCTGTGGTCAAGATAATCTTATTCCTGCTGCTTAAAGCATCAAAGCTACCCTGTATATGCTGCAGGTCTTTTTCAGTAAAGTGATGATGATCCGGATAGCTCATAGCGTGGATGCTGGCAACCTTACTTTGTATAAATTCTTGTAGCGGCTTTGGCTTGGCAATCCCAGTTAGGAGTAGTACACTTAGCTCTGATAGCTCATCTAACTGTAGCTTTTGGCCGAAGGCATCCAGTAGGCTGGCATAGTTGATGCCCGAAAAGAAGACTTGAGCCTTACTATGCTGGGCAAGCCTAGCGGTAATGGAAAAGCGATCCTGCGTGCTTACCAGGGCAGGGGACTTCGTAATTACAATAATATTAGCTCTGCGACTCTCCATCAAGGAATCCCTAAAGTTGCCTGTAGGCAGGCTTATAATAGGTCTTTGTAATGAATCAAAATCAATAAGTAAGATGGAAAAGCTAGGCTTTAACTGCCGATGTTGAAAGGCATCATCTAAGAGTATTGCATCATGTGTAGGCCTGAGCTTTTCTACCGCAAAGACTCTATTTTCAGAAACCACTACGGTATTGCTGGGAAACTTTCTTTTAATCTGTAGGGGCTCATCTCCAACCTCCTGGGTCAAGGAGCTCGTTTCTACATAGCGGAAGCCCTTGGTCTTACGACCATAGCCCCGACTTAATACCGCTACCTTGGACTTCCCCGCTAGAATACGTAAGATGTATTCGGTCATTGGGCTTTTGCCAGTGCCACCTACGGCAAGATTGCCGACAACGACCACAGGAAGATCGAAGCCTTGACTTTTTAAAATACCAAAATCATACAATCGATTCCGAAGCCATGTAATACAGGCATAAATTACGGAGACTGGGAGCAAGAGCCAGCGCAGCAGTAGCATGATTATTTCTTTACAAGCTTAATCCCAACATCAGAAATATGCTTGAGGGGATTTTCGCGCATATTTTGTTCTATAGCAAAGGTATAAACCCCAGTGTCTGGAAAGACAAGGTCTTTTTTAACCATAATTTCGTTAAAATAGAGGTTGCCGGCATTTTTACCTATCCAGCGACCATCTAATTCGGCGAGCTTGGCCTCATAGCGAAAGGCGCTGTCTAACAGTTGTGGACCTTTGAGGTGCAGTAGGAAAAACAGGTTGGAATAATTGTATTCTGCGGTATGCCGAGCATTTATATAGACGTCGTACTTCGCTTTATTGTCCGCGATCTTAACTTCAAAGGAAGGCTTGTCTTGATAGGACCAGCTTCGGTTAACAAGGGCCGTATAGGTCTCATAAAAGTTCGCCTGATGACAGGCGACAAATAAGAATAAAAGGCAGTACGGGAAAAGCTGAAGCATCTTTTTCATTCTAAAATACTTTTGTTTTATAGGCTTAAGCAATAACCTAAAGATTATAAAGGCTAATGGCTAATATCAAATAGCACCGTCTAAAGGTTTCCTCCAGACAGTGCTATTGTTTATGACTTAATTAAGAGTCTTCTTTTTTATTGTCTGAAGACCTTCCTTTATTTCTATTCTTGTTTCTATTGAAACGTTTTTTCGGCTTATTTTCACCAGCAGCTTTCTCCCCATCGGGCTTAGCTACAGCGGCAGGCTCCTTGGCTTCTGCTTTTGGGCTTTCAGCTCTTCTGTTGTCTGTAGCTGTGTCAGACTTTGGTCTAGGCTTCTTGCGTTTACGCTTTTTGTTTTTGTCATCCAAGCGGGTTAAAGAATCCTGCCCAACCACATTCTCATAATCATGAGAAATAGGCTTTTGAACCTCTTCAATCTCTACGCTTGTAAATAGTTCGGCAGGCTTTCTACCATTCCTATTCATGTCTGCATATTCCTTAACGGTTGCAATCTCCAAAGGGATCCAGTTTTCAGCACCTTGGTAGGAATACCACATTAGCTTCTTAAAGATATCCGTTTTTTGTAAAAAGGCAACCCCAATTTCGGTCTCTATGCGATCTACATTATTGGGAACATCCTTTAAGGCGTCCATATAACTGTCTAGCTCAAAGTTTAAACAGCATTTCAACTTACCACATTGACCGGCAAGCTTTAAGGTGTTTAAGGATAGGTTTTGATAGCGTGCTGCTGAGGTGGAAACTGTTTTAAAGTCTGTCAACCAGGTTGAACAGCAAAGCTCACGACCACAAGAACCCAAGCCACCTAAGCGGCTAGCCTCTTGGCGCATGCCTATCTGACGCATCTCAATCCGAATCCGAAAGGACTCGGCCATACGTTTGATCAATTCCCGGAAATCCACCCGGCCTTCTGCTGTATAGTAGAAGGTCGCCTTGGTCTTATCCCCTTGATAATCTACATCAGAAATCTTCATGGACAAGCCTAATTCTAAGGCTAAGTTTCGAGCCCTATGCATGGTTTCCCACTCCAGGTCTTTAGCCGCATTAAACTTGGTCACATCTGATTCACTAGCCTTGCGGTAGATCTTCTTTAGTACCGAATCAGGATCTACGTTGTTTTTCTTCAATTGAAGTCTAACCAATTCGCCTGTTAGCGACACGTGTCCTATATCATAACCTCCTGTGGAGGGTTCTACAGCAATCATTTCACCCATCTCTAGGTAAAGGTTGTCCGTATTTATGTAGAAATCTTTACGAGAGCCCTTAAAGCGGACTTCAACAATGTTAAAAGGTTTATAATTTGAAGGCAAATCCATGTCGGAAAGCCAATCGTATACGTCTAATTTATTACATCCGCTGGTCATGCAAGAGCCATTATCCTGGCAACCTGCAGGGGTCGCGCCTACGGTATTACTACTCGTTCCGCAACTACCTCCGGATGAGCAACTGCCACATCCCATATTTTATCTGTTATATATATTGAGTCCCTTTTGGGAACGTTTTGTACTTAAAAATTAATACTAATTGCAATGATAAATCTAAAAATAAAATCTTAGGATTTGCATTGCGTTCTACTTTATAATGTGTTTTTTCACAAAGATCTATTGCCGTTTCGAGTTCCTCAAGCTGAAAGTTTTCGCTAAACTTCTTAACGAAATCTAGTTCAGGCCCCTGCAGCAGCACTAAATCCTGTAAACCCTGCTGCATCAAAACGATCTGACGCAACATATTGATGGCATAAATTAAGAAATTTTTCTGATTTTCGCGGCCTAGTTTTGGCAAGTCCTCTTCACACAAGCGTATAAGCTGTAAGCCAGCATCGGTAACCACGGCCCGAAGCCAGTTTATTAGAAGATCGAAATAAGGGCTATTCTCTTCCTCCAGGATGTTTAATGCCGTTTGTATATTGCCGTCAGCAATAAAAGCAAGCTCATTTGCCTGGCTATCAGAGAGCCCCTTTTCTGTAACTAAATAATCTTTGACCTCCTGATGGCTAAGCTTAAAAATCTTGATCAGCTGGGTTCTAGACAAAATGGTGTTTAGGATCCGGTCCTGATTTTCGGCAACCAAAAGGAAAAGCGTCTTCGCTGGCGGCTCTTCTATTAGCTTTAAAAGCGCGTTCCCTTGACTATCTAAATATTCAGGCAGCCACATTATTAAAACCTTATACTCGGCTTCGAAGGCTTTTAGACTTAGCTTCTTGATAATATCATGTGCTTCCGCAATATTAATATTAGCCTGTTTATTCCCCCCATCCAACTGATTGCGCCAGTTTGTTAAGCTGAGATAGGGGTTGCCAAGAAAAGCCTTGCGCCAATCTTCCATATACACCGAGGCCGTATCTTTTTCACCACTGGCAAAGAAGGGATAGGAAAAGTGTAAGTCAGGATGGATAAGCTTTTGATACTTGAGACAGGAGCTACAGCTCGCGCAGCTATCGTCCACAAGCGGATTTTCACAGTTAATGTATTGGGCATAAGCAACTGCCAATGCCAAACTTCCAGAACCCTCGGGCCCTAGAAAAAGCTGTGCATGACTCACTCGGTTATCTTTTACGGTTTGTATAAGATGCGCCTTGATCTGCTGATGACCTATAATATCTTTAAACTGCATAGTTAATTTGTACAAATTTAGATAAATTTACTTTTATATAAGGGATCGCTTGCTATATAAAGCGAAAATTGCAGATTTACAGCGCACATAGGCCCCGATAATTAGGCCCAAAGGCGCTGAAATAATTCCCTGTAAGGAAGAATTAACAGGGCTAGGGATTGGAAAATGTAGATTCTTTTCTGTAATATTGCATATAAAAATCTATAAAATTCAGGAAATGAGATTTATTGTATCCACGTCAATTTTATTAAAACAATTACAGGCTATTAGCGGGGCTTCGAGCAGTAGCACAGTGCTCCCAATTTTAGAAAATTTCTTGTTCGAAATCAAGGATAACCTGTTAACTATATCAGCAACAGATCTGCAGACAAGCATGGTCACCTCCTTGCAGATTGAAGCAAAGGAAGAAGGCCGTGTGGCTATGCCGTCCAAGATCTTGATAGAAACCTTAAAAACTTTACCTGATCAGCCTGTTGCCTTTTCTGTGGATACCAAAACATTAGCTATAGAAATCTCTGCTGGTGATGGTAAATATAAGTTGAGTGGTGAGAATGCAGATGACTTCCCTAAAATCCCAGTAGTTGACAATGTCTCTACGGTAAATATGGGGACCTCTATGCTTTCAGAAGCTATCAACAAGACAATCTTTGCAGTTAGCAATGATGAGCTTAGACCAGCCATGTCTGGCGTATTGGTGCAGCTAGCAGAAGAGTCCGTAACCTTTGTGGCTACGGATGCACACAAGCTGGTACGCTACCGCCGTACAGATATTGGTACCGATAAGCCAACCTCTTTGATTTTACCAAAGAAGGCCTTGACTTTATTAAAGTCTTCGCTTCCTTCGGACGATAGCAGTGTATCTATTGAATATAACAATACGAATGCATTCTTCCGCTTTGGGAATATTCATTTAATCTGTAGATTAATCGATGAGCGCTACCCAGACTATGAAGCGGTTATCCCACAGGTAAACCCAAATAAACTTACGGTAGACCGTTTGTTATTCTTAAATACCTTACGTCGGGTTGTTATTTTTGCAAATAAGACAACACATCAAGTGCGGTTAAAGATTTCTGGGAGTGAGCTGCATATCTCTGCGGAGGATTTGGACTTCTCCAATGAAGCGCATGAGCGTTTAAGCTGTCAGTTTGAAGGTCAGGATATGGAAATCGGCTTTAATGCTAAATTTTTGGTTGAAATGTTAAACAACCTGGATTCGGCAGAGGTTGTTATTGAGATGAGCACGCCTAATAGAGCGGGCCTTTTGATTCCTGCAATTAAAGCGGACAATGAAGACATCTTGATGTTGGTGATGCCGGTGATGTTGAATAATATTTAAGCCAAGCTGTTTTGGATTTGATTTATAGTATTATCGATTTTGTGCTACACATCGATAAGCATTTGTTGGAGATTGTCAATGAATATCAAACATGGACCTATCTGATTCTGTTCCTTATTATCTTTGTAGAAACGGGGGTTGTAATTATGCCCTTCCTGCCTGGAGATTCCTTGCTGTTTGCGGCCGGCATGCTCGCTGCACAGCCTAATGAGCTGAACGTGTGGTTAATGGTATTCTTATTGTTGATTGCAGCTATAACCGGGGATTCCCTGAATTATGCAATAGGCAAGCGGTTTGGCATGCGTATTACAGGATTTAAAATGTTTGGCAAGCAGGTCATACAACAAGAACAAATCGACAAAACACATGCTTTTTATGAAAAATATGGTAGCAAGACAATTGTTATCGCAAGGTTTGTCCCGATTGTAAGAACCCTTGCGCCATTTGTGGGCGGTATAGGGCGGATGCATTATGGTACATTTTTGACCTATAATGTAATTGGAGCGATATTATGGGTTGTCGGCATTACATTTGCCGGTTACTTTTTAGGAAACATTCCAATTATTCGGGATAATTTCTCCAAGGTTGTGCTGTTGATTATCTTTATTTCTATTCTACCCATTGTTTTTGAGGTAGTCCGTGAGAAACTAAATAAAAAGAAGGAAGCCTAGCATGCTTCCTTTTTTTTGCACCTTAATCTACCCCTAACTTTATTTAAAACCTATTAAAGGAAATATATGTGACATAGGGGCGTTCTATAATTAGGCGAAATCTATCACAAATCTTATTATGCGTATCTTTTATTCTCTGTTTGCTTTATTGATGTTGACTTTTATGGTTCCTTTAGCGCAGACTAAGCAGGTCCAAGTAAACAAAAAGCAAGCTCAAGAAGCCTATGCATATTTAAATAGCTTTCGGGACAATCCTGCTCAGCTTATGCGAGAGCTCGGGATTAAGTTTGACATCTCCAAAGTCTCTAAAGTACAGCTGCGCTGGAACGCCCAGCTAGCCAAGGTGGCTGAATTTCGAGCATCCGACATGGCTAAGCGAAGTTATTTTGACCATGTTTCACCAGAAGGACTGGGGCCCAACCAATATATTCATCAGTATGGCTATAAACTCCATAAAGATTGGCTGCAAAAGCCTTCCGCAAACTTCTTTGAATCCATTGGAGCCAACCATGATACGGCCATTGAAGGGATAAAGGCATTTATAATAGGCAAGGGCTCACCAGGCTATATGCACCGCAAGCATGTCTTGGGGATGGATGACTGGAATGCATCGCTTTATGATATAGGAATTGGCTTTGTACAGGTTGAAAAGGGTTTCCCCTATAAGACCTATCTCTGTGTAATTATCGCCAAGCATGAGTGGTAGCGGCACAATTTTTTGAATTTTCCTTTTTTACTTTTGAATTTTCCTACCTTTGCGTATGATAAAATCAATGACAGGCTATGGTATTGGTTCTCAAGAAAATGGGAAAGTGAAATATACCGTGGAGTTAAAATCTCTAAATTCTAAATTTCTTGAGTTGAATCTTCGCTTGCCAAAGGCTGTTTCAGATAAAGAGTTTACCCTGCGTTCAGAGTCCAGCAAGCTTATAGAACGGGGAAAGGTCAATATGTCCGTTTCGGTGGAATATGTAGACCAGACAGCCAAGGCTTCTACGATTAATGCAGAAATACTCACCCAATATTATAAACAACTTCAAGAAATCGCCAATCAATTAGGGGATAAAGAAGCTTCTTTATTTGCTTTAGCCCTGGATATGCCAGAGGTGGTAAGCTCCAAAGATGATATTTTGGATGAAGAAGAGGGAAAAGTCCTTATGGACGCCTTTTATGCCTGTGTGGCAAAATTCAACAAGTTTCGTGAAGACGAGGGAAACACCCTTAAAAATGATGTTGAAGCACGGGTAACGTTGATCTTAACATACCTTTCTGAGGTTGAACAGGTAGAAGGAAACCGCATTCCATTAATTCGGGAGCGCTTAGCTCATTACCTAGATGAGGCTGTAGGCAAGGAAAACGTAGACATGAATCGTTTTGAGCAGGAGATTATCTATTATATCGACAAGCTAGATGTTACTGAGGAGAAGGTACGTTTAAGAAGCCACTGTAATTACTTTATTAAGGCGCTTAATGCGGATGATTCCAATGGTAAAAAACTAGGCTTCATCTCCCAAGAGATGGGTAGAGAGATCAATACCTTGGGCTCCAAAGCCAATGATGCGGGCATTCAACAGATTGTGGTACGCATGAAGGAAGAACTAGAAAAAATCAAGGAGCAATTGCTTAATGTATTGTAGACAATGAAAGGTAAGTTAATTATATTTTCAGCACCATCTGGGGCTGGTAAAACCACCATAGTAAAGCGTTTATTGGAAAAACACGCGGACAAGATTGCTTTTTCCATCTCAGCAAGTACCCGTGAGCCAAGAGTCGGCGAGGTAGACGGTGAGGACTATTACTTTATGTCCAAGGAGGACTTTCTACACAAGGTAGCTAAGCAGGATTTTATCGAGTTTGAAGAGGTTTATTCTGGTACCTTCTATGGCACCTTGAAGCAAGAGATTGAACGTATCTGGGCTTTAGGAAAATCCGTAATCTTTGATATTGATGTCGTGGGTGGCTTGCGCTTGAAGTCTAAGTTCCCAGACGAAGCTTTAGCAATATTTGTTAATCCACCATCTTTGGATGTGCTAAAGGAGCGTTTACGCGGACGTGGAACGGATTCTGAGGAGAAGCTAGAGGAGCGATTTGCCAAGGCCGAGCTGGAGCTTAGTTACGCAGACAAGTTTGATGTGGTTGTAAATAATTTTGTACTGGACAAGGCCTGTGCAGATGCTGAGGAGCTGGTCTTAAACTTTTTGAAGAAATAATGGCAAATAGGGTTGGCTTGTTTTTCGGTTCTTTTAATCCAATTCATATTGGACATTTGATTATTGGAAATTATATGGCCAACTATACAGACTTAGATGAGGTCTGGTTTGTGGTATCTCCGCAAAATCCATTTAAAGCCAAGAAAAGCTTAGGAAATATGTATGACCGGCTTGAAATGGTCAACTTAGCCATTGAAGGCAGTGATAGCCTGCGGGCTTCGGATATAGAGTTTACTATGCCCAAGCCTTCTTATACCATCGACACTTTGGTCTATCTGTCTGAAAAATATCCCCAGAAAGAGTTTTCCCTTATTATGGGAGCAGATAATCTTGTAGGACTTTCTAAATGGAAGAACTATGAGATTATCTTACGAGACTACCCGATTTTTGTTTACCCTAGGCCAGGCTATGCCCTAGATGCATGGGCTGAACACCCTGCTATTACAATAACTGATACCCCCTTAATGGAGCTCTCTTCTACCTTTGTAAGAGCAGCCATCAAGAACAAACAAGACATTCGCTTCTTCACACCAGATAAAGTGCTTGCCTTTATAGACAAAAAAGGCCTCTATGCCTAGTCTTTGCTAAAATAAAAAGGCTAAACTTTAGCCCAATTAGTCCCTGCTATGTGTAGCATTTCTTCGAAAACACTTTAGCATCAGGCCTGTAGCTCCTTCAGCTCTTTCCTTGCATGTAAGAAGTAAATTACAAAGAGAAACTTTCTAATCTACTTTTTTTGGATTAAATTTAAGGCCATCAAATAACCTAAAAGATGAATTCGTTTCAACATTTACATCAGCCTACAGGCCGAATTATTCAGCATAAGGAGCTAGACTATTTGTTTTTTGGCGGAACAGCCTATATGGGACTGTTGGACAATAGTGCGTATATAGAGCTCTTTAAGGCGGGGATTGACCGGTATGGACTGAACAATGGAACCTCTAGAAACAATAATGTGCAGCTGGGCATCTTTGAGGATGCGGAGTTAGATATGGCATTACGCTTTGGCTTTGAGGCAGCCTGCCTGCTTTCCAGCGGGTACTTGGCTGCACAGCTAGCCGTCCGCAAGTTAGCTGAACTTGGAACGCTTGTTTATGCGCCTTCTACTCACCCTGCGCTTTGGCTAAACGGTCCCCCAGACATTAAGCAATCTTTTCCTGAATGGCTTTCGCAAACGATTGCAATGATTAACGCCGCTGCAGAAGATAGCTTTGTAGTAATTGCCAATAGCTTAGACAATTTAACTCCTGAGGAGTATGATTTTTCTGAATTTGAAAAAATAAGTAAATCAAAGAAAGTCTACTTATTAATAGATGATTCACATGGTTTGGGGGTGAGGGAACCGAACAGCTGTTTCGTAAAAATGGACGCTTTGCGTAAGCACAAGTCTCTAGAGCTAATTGTGGTAGCTTCCTTAGCTAAAGGCATGGGTACTGATGCAGGGATTATTCTTTCTTCGCAGGCAATGTCCAATTTTTTTAAAGAATCTCCCATCTTCAGAGGCGCTTCTCCAAGCAGTCCTGCGGCCTTATTTGCCCTAATTATAGGGGAAACAATTTATAAAAGTCAGCAGGCGAAACTGCAAGCAAATATAGCCTACCTCGCACTGCATAGTCCTGCTAATGTGAAGCATGTTTCGGGCTTTCCGGTATTCACTGTAGCGCGAGATACCGCTTTTATGGAGTTACAAATGCGGCAGATTCTCATATCCAGCTTTCCATATCCAATGCCTACTGATCCGTTGGTCAATAGAATTGTGCTGACGGCAAATCATACACAAGCGGATCTGGATAGACTGCTTTCAGTGCTGCGAGAATGGGATTAAAGTACTGAAAACGAGCTGCATAGTACCTGTGTGGCTTGAGAAAAAAAGCTTTCTTTTTAAGCAAATTACCTAAGGTGTTGATACATAAAAGTTTTGCCTTGGTCATCTTTGCTAAAAAAACACAAATAAATTTTTAAACATCATAAAAAAAAGATACTTTTGCATCCCCAAACATCACATGCGTTAAGGGTTGAGAAATAAATAATTACAGTAAAAATAGATATGACTAAAGCAGAAATTATTGCGGAGATCTCTAACAAAACAGGATTAGAGAAAGTAGATGTTCAAGAAACAGTTGAAGCATTTTTCAAAGTTGTAAAAAATGCAATGATTAGCGGAGAAAATGTGTATGTTAGAGGGTTCGGAAGCTTCGTGGTTAAGAAAAGAGCAGAAAAAACAGCACGTAACATTTCAAAGAACACGGCTATCATTATTCCAGCACACTTTGTTCCAAGTTTTAAACCAGCGAAGGTTTTTGTGGAGAAAGTAAAACAAGGGAATAAATAAAATTAAGGAATCATGCTAAACACCAAACAAATAGTAGTAGTTGTCGTCGTAGTTGTTCTTATGGGCGGATTATTGGCGCTTCCTATAAAGGGTTTGGTTAATCAAGATAAAGAAAGCAAAGCTTCAGCGACGGCTGAGGCTTCTTCTGCTTATACCCTTCAAGTGGTGTCTGATGCTGCTAAACAAAGTGTTAACACAAGTTTAGCAAATGAAATATCAGCCCTGGAAGAGCAGGTTGCCAAAGCGGAAGGTGAAGAAAAACTTTCTTTATTAGCACAATTGGCTCAAAAATGGGATGATTTAGCTAAATATGCTCCTCAAGGATTTATTTATGAGGAAATGGCGAAAATTTCTCCTAAATTTGAATATTGGTTAAAATCTGGGGATTCCTTTCGGGAAGCTTATACGAACTTGCAAGACACTGCAATGGCCGTAGCGCTAAATAAGATGGCTATCCAATCTTATGAGAAAGCAGTTGAACTAGATGGCAACAACCTGGATGCAAAAACAGGTTTAGGAGCTGCAATGGTTACAGGAACAAATGACCCTATGGGGGGAATTGCTATCCTACGTGAAGTTGTACAAAAAGACCCTAAAAATATTCATGCAAACAGAACATTGGGCTTGTTTTCATTACAGTCTCGTCAGTTCGACAAAGCTATTGAACGTTTCAAAACAGTTGTTGAACTGAAGCCAGATGCGGAATCGTATTTCTATTTGGCTACAGGTTATGAAAACTTAGGATTGAAAAATGAGGCTATTGCTGCTTTTCAAAAAAGTAGAGCACTCGCAGCAGATCCAACCTTATCGCAGTTCATCGACAGACGTGTAGAAGAGCTCAGCAAGTAATTAACATATTATTTTATAATCATTCAAAAACATTAAAGCTATGCCAAGCGGAAAAAAGAGAAAAAGACACAAAATGGCTACTCACAAACGTAAAAAACGTTTAAGAAAAAATAGACACAAGAAGAAATAAGCTTGTTCGT
>JASLCA010000200.1 GCA_030146225.1 Sphingobacterium sp.
TACCTTTGATAATTATGCAGAAGCCCTAGCGGCGACCAAGCCCGATGCGGTCTGCATTGCGACCTACCCAGATACCCATGAAGCCTATGCGCTAATGGCCTTTGAAGCAGGTGCACATGTTTTTATCGAAAAGCCATTAGCCGACACCGTAGTAGGTGCGCAGGCCGTAGTTGATGCCGCCAAGAAAGCCAATAAAAAGTTAGTAGTAGGCTATATCTTGCGTCATCATCCCTCTTGGATTAAGTTTGTCGAATTAGGCCGTACCCTAGGAAGCCCCTTGGTCTTCCGCATGAACCTCAATCAGCAAAGTCAAGGGCATATGTGGGAAGTACACAAGAACCTGATGGAAAGCCTGAGCCCCATAGTCGACTGTGGGGTACACTATATCGACGTGATGTGTCAGATGACAGATGCCAAGCCCCTACAAGTAACAGCTATAGGCGCACGCCTAAGCGCCGATATCCCAGCCGACAACTACAACTATGGACAGCTACAGATACGCTTTGATGACGGCTCAGTAGGCTGGTACGAAGCAGGCTGGGGGCCGATGATGAGCGAGACCGCCTTCTTTGTAAAGGATGTAATCGGGCCAAAGGGCGCCGTATCCATTGTGGCCAAGGAGGCATCTGCCGCTGGCAAGTCCGATTCCGTAGCCGCGCATACCCAGACCGAGTCCATCCGCCTGCACCATGCACAATTAGCAGCCGACAATAGTTTTATAAAGCCAGATGAATGGTTTGATTTGACCGACGAGCCCAATCACCAAGAACTCTGTGATCGGGAGCAGGAGTTTTTCCTGGCAGCCATAATAGAAGACAAAGACCTTTCCAAATCCATGGACGATGCGCTCAACAGCCTACGCATAGCGCTCGCCTGCGATGAATCCGTGAAAACAGGGCAGGTTGTCAGCCTGCCTTAAGCCATTAAATACCCGTAACGGTGAGCGCTGTCCTACGGTTCAGCTGCTTGCCCGCCTCGGAATCATTAGCCGCAATAGGCAAGCTCTGTCCATAGCCCTTCACAGTTAGTCTATGACTGGCAACCCCTTGAGCAATCAGGTAGTTCCGCACCGCCTTCGCCCGATTCTCCGAAAGGAGCTGATTGGCTTGTGGATTTCCCGAATTGTCCGTATGCCCGCCAATCTCAATGCTAGCCCCAGGGTTAACCCGCAAGAAATCCACAAAAGCCGCTAGATCCGCATGCGAAGTAGGCAGGAGTTCAAAGCTGTTGACCGCAAAGAAAATATTATTAAGAAGACCCGTAGAGCCCTTTTCAATAGGTTGAAGGCGAATCTCAGACTCAAAAGCCTCATTCGCAAATTCTGGTCTATCGAGGGCATACTGCTTAGAAGCCAATAAGTAGCCCTTATGTTGTATATGCACCGCATAACTATGTCCGATAGGCAAGGTAGCGAGAAAGCTCCCATCGACCAGATCAGCCTCATCCGCAAAGACCAGCTGATTGGTCAGGATATCCGTGACCCGAATACTAGCCGGCAAGGCCTGCAAGTTCTTGGCGTCCAGAACAGTCCCTTTTAAGTAAGCAATTGCCCCTGGTCGTAAAACCTCAGGCAGCTCAAAGCTATAGATATCCAGCTGCCCAGCAGGACTTTGCGAAGCCAAGTGGCCAATCTTGCCATTCATGCTGACATGCATCGCCGTTTGATCCCGAAAGTTATTAATGCTGCTGCCCATATTTTGCGGGATGCTCCAATTCCCATTGGCATCCAGTATACTCTTAAAAATATCCTTTCGACCAAAGCCCGGCCAGCCGTCCGAGGCAAAGTAAAGCGTTTTATTATCAGCATGAATATAAGGTGCGCTTTCATCATAAGGACTATTGATGCTGGGGCCCAGATTTACCGGAACATCCCAGCTACCATCCGCTTTGAGCAGACTCTTGTAGATATCGTAGCCGCCAAGACTACCCGCTCTATTGCTCACAAAATAAAGCGTCTTGCCATCCGCCGAAATAGCCGGTTGAGATTCCCAGCCACTACTATTAACCGGAGCCCCAAGATTATGCGGCGTACCCCAAACCCCGTTTTCGCGCTTAGATACATAAATATCACAGCTGCCTAGTCCATTGGGCCAGTTACAGCCCGTAAAGAAGAGGTATTTACCATCCGGGGAGATGCAGTGTGCACCCTCATTAAATTCTGCCGAGTTAATCTTGCCGATAAGCTTCTCGGCTAGTGACCACTTCCCATCCAGCAATTGACTTTCATAGAAGTTCTCCTGATTCGCAGTCTTGCGCGTGAAGATAATTGTTTTGTTGTCCGCAGTAAGCTTAGGGAAATACTCATCATCCGCAGTATTCACCCCATCCCCAAGGGGTACAAGCTGAAAAAGCTGCTGCCCACTGGTCGCGGACAAGCTAAACTGGCAATCCTTAATATATTTGTTGGTAAGCATTTCGCTCTTGCTGGGCAGTTTGCCCAGCGATTTATAAAATTCGAGGTTTTGGAGCGCCTCTTGATAATGACCCGTAAAGAGGAGTGACTCCCCAAGCCCAAAATAAGTTAGGCTTGTCAGCTTAGGGTCCAGCTTAAGAACCTCTTGATAAGCCTTAGCAGCCTTTTCATAATCCTCCAGCTTCCGATAGATATCCGCAAGCTGCTGATAGGCCGTTGCAAAGCTAGGGTCAAAAGCTACCGCCTGCAACAGCTGCTGTTCGGCCTGCTTATAGGCATTAGCACGCAGGGCTTTACCCGCCTCAAGATAAGCCGCCTGCGCCTTTTTATGCGCAGAAGGCTTTTGACCAAAGGCAAAGCTGAACGAAAAGAGACAGCAAAACAATACAATCCGGATATAAGCCATAAGCAATTGCTTTAGACTCAAAAATACGATTTATTTTACGCTTAAGAATAAGGTACTAAGGGATATTTAAGTACTTATGCGTTTGCAGAGAGATTTCCCAGCGCGGGTTCTCCATAACATATTCAATAATTAAAGGCAGCATCTCAGCAGCTTTAGACCATTCCGGTTGTAAATAGAGTTTACAACCCTTACCCACAAGACGCGCATGTTCCTCCGCCCAGGCAAAATCACTCTTATTAAAGACAATCACCTTTAGTTCGCCCGCCGCACTTAATACATCTGGTCTAGGCGCTTTAAACTTCTTGGGAGACAAGCAGATCCAATCCCAGTAGCCCGACAGGGGGTAAGCCCCAGAAGTCTCCATAAAAGTTTGAATCCCAGCTTCCTTTAAGCCTTTAGT
>JASLCA010000221.1 GCA_030146225.1 Sphingobacterium sp.
GGGGATTTAAAATAGCGCACATGCTCTGCCTGCTCCTCATCAAGTCCCAATACACTCAATTCCGGCAATACCGTCAAGCCCCCATTTATTGCTACCATACGACGTAAGGTTTCTACACTCCCTGTATTATAGGTAAATGCGCCACTTGCGGTATGATTATGCTTAAAATGACAAAGGTTTAAAACCTGTCCGCGCATACAATGACCTTCATTTAGCAACCACAGCTTTTCATCGACAAGCTCCTCAGCAGTTACCATTTTTTTCTTAAACAAGGCACTCATCTCGGAAACATAAGCCACAAAAGGCTCATAGTAAAGAGGCAACTCTTCAATACCTGACTCTTGCAAGGGTGTAGACAAAATCCCACAGTCCAACCTGCCCACCTTAATCTCCTGTACAATACGCTCGGTAGTATACTCCCAGATCTGCAATTGCAGCTTAGGATATTTCTTCATAAAGCGCATCAATACATCAGGCAACAAATATGGAGCCACAGTAGGAATAACCCCAATCTTTAATTCACCCGACAGCTCCCCTTTCTGTTCCTGCAAGAGCTCCTCGATCTTCTTACTTTCATTAAGGATCACTCTAGCCTGCTTAATAATCTTTTCCCCAATCTCTGTAGGCACAACAGGCTGCCGACTTCGGTCAAAGATCTTAGCACCAATAGACTCTTCCAGCTTCTGCACCTGCATACTCAAGGTAGGCTGCGTCACAAAGCAATGCTCTGCCGCTGCCACAAAGCTCCTATAGGTATCTACAGCTATAATATATTCTAATTGAACCAGGGTCATCTTATAAGTTTTAACTATGCAAAGTTAGCCATTTCTGCAAGAAATTCCAGCAGAAAGCTTAGCGGCCTGAAATGTTTTATTAACTTTGATACCGTTAACAAGGTTGATTATGATAAAATTAAAATCTAAGTACAGTTTACTCTGTACAGTATTGTTAGGAATAGGCGCATTTAACTTTTCCGCTTCAGTTCCTGACGAAGGTATGTTTCCTTTAAGCGAGCTAAATAGAGCCGGCTTAAAAAAAGCAGGACTTAAAATTTCAGAAAAAGACATTTACAATCCCGGAAATATCGGGCTAGTAGATGCATTGGTACAAGTCAGTGGCTGTACGGGATCATTTGTATCTCCAAATGGGCTAATTATTACAAATCACCACTGTGCCTTTAGCGCAGTACAACTCGCTAGCTCGCCAGAGTTTAACTACCTTAAGAATGGTTTCGTAGCCAATAATTTAGAACAAGAGATCGAAGCCAAAGGCTTAACAATTCGGTTTTCAGACTCTTACAGCGATGTATCTCAAGAGGTGCTACAAGCAGTAGCGAATATCTCGGACCCTGCCGAGCGGATACATATTATCAATAAGAAAAGAGCCGACTTAGCCAAGCAGGCAGAAGCAGAAGACCCTACCATTAAGGCCGAGGTTTCGGAGATGTTTATCGGCAAAAGCTATGTGCTCTTCCGG
The DNA here is from genome assembly GCA_030146225.1 of Sphingobacterium sp. Lineage (GTDB taxonomy): Bacteria > Bacteroidota > Bacteroidia > Sphingobacteriales > Sphingobacteriaceae > Sphingobacterium. Next base: position 1,477 of record JASLCA010000221.1, read on the forward strand.
TATAAAACCATTGAAGACGTGCGCTTGGTGTATATCCCAAGACAAGATATTGGAGAATTTGGTGGAGAGACCGACAACTGGGTATGGCCAAGACATACAGGAGACTTCTCCTTCTTAAGAGCATATGTATCGCCCAAGGGAGCTTCCGCAAAATTTGCAAAGGAAAACATCCCTTACAAGCCAAAAAAACACCTTAAAGTTAATCCACAAGGGGTAAATGAAAATGACTTTGTATTTATCCTAGGCTATCCAGGTCGGACCTTTAGACATCGTCCGGCTCAGTATATGGACTATCAGCAAAAATTCCTCCTGCCCTATACCTCTGAATTGTATGACTTCCAGAATCAGGAGATGCATAAAGCCGGCAAGGACAACCTAGCAGTAGAATTGGCATTAGCAACCCGCATAAAGCGCAATGCTAACGTTATGAAAAACTACAGAGGCAAGCTAAAGGGCTTACACAACCTCAGCTTGGTGGCTGCAAAAAAACAAGAGGATCAGGAGCTCGCAAACTTTATCAATAGCAAGCCTGAGCTAAAAGCGAAGTACGGCAACCTGATGAACGATATAGACAAGCATTACACAGCCGTATTTGCAGTAGCCAATAAGGAATTATGGTTTAACAATATGTATAGCAGCAGTAGCCTATTACGCGTTGCAAACATTATCAATAGCTTTAAAACAGCCGTATTCAAACAAAATGGACTAAAAGCCCAAGAAGAAGTATTCAATCTGAATATAGCACAAGTCAAAAAGCAGTTAGATGGTTACTATGAGAGCTACAGCCTTCAAGTAGATCAAGCTATAGGCCGACGCATGTTTGAAGACGCCTATCAACTAGGAGACGAAAATGCAATTGCATACTTCGCCAAAAAGGGATTCCAATCCAAGGAAGAAGCAGGCAACTATATTGTACAGGCTATAGAAAAGTCAAAGCTGAATACCATGCAAGATCTCTATAGTAATGTTTTAAAAGATTTCAGTAGCCTAAAGAACTACAATGATGATCTACTCGGTATACAAGCAAGCCTTGCGACAGAGATGGATAGCTTTAATACGGAACAAAAACGTAGAGAAGGCGTATTAAATAGATTAATGGGCGACTATGTAGCTGTAAAAGAAGTCTACCAGTCCAAAAGCTTTATTCCCGATGCAAACTCCACGCTACGCCTTACCTTTGGAAATATCAAAGGCTACAGTCCAGCAGATGCAAGCTATATGAAGCCCTTTACTACCGTACAAGGTCTGATTGAAAAAGGGAACTCCGGCTTAGAAGAATTCAGCTATCCAGAATCCATCAAAACAGCATGGTTAGCTAAGAACTTCGGCGCCTATGCAAAGAAAGAACTAAATGATGTTCCAGTAAACATCCTTTACAATATGGATACTACGGGTGGTAACTCAGGCTCCCCAATAATGAATGCCCATGGGGAACTTATTGGTGTCAACTTTGACCGCTCCTATGATGCAACCATCAATGACTTCGCTTGGAATGAGCATTACAGCCGTTCTATAGGGGTAGACATTCGATATGTATTATGGATTGCCGACAAGATTGACAATGCAAAGTTTATCCTTAAAGAGATGGGGATATAAGCCTCAGATAAAATAGTAAAAGGGCTTTATCAGTAAGATGATAAAGCCCTTTTACTATTTAAAAGATTCTTAAAAGCTTAATTTACCCGATTTTTAAACAACCCTGGCTGCGGCTTTTTAGCTAAGTCAATCAGGTAGCCATTAATAACTGCATAGCGTAAGTTAGCCCCTTTACCCAAGTAAAAGTTAGTAGCCCCATTTAAGGTGATCTCGTCAATAGCCGTAAAGCGCTGCTGCGTAAAGACCACTAGTGGTAGGTTGTGCAGCCTGCCTTCACCCACATCCTTCACCCGAACAGCGACATAGCCCTTCTTCAGCATTGTCCAAGCATCATCAAAAGAAATCATCGCTAAGGAGTCAATCAGCTTTGGGTAAGTTTTACCCATCACAAATTCTAAGCCTTCCACATCCTGTTCTTCATAGCCATAAGACTCATCTAAGTCACCTATGTCCTCTACCCGACCCCGAACAAAGAAATCCCGACCTACCGTCACCTCTGACCTTCGGATAGCCACATCCGTCTTTAAAGCCGTCTGATCATCTCCTAAGTCAACATTACGAAGGACCACATCATGCAGTTGCGAAGCATTAAAGGGAATATCCTCATAATCCTTAAAGTCATATTTTTTATACGATCCTTGGGCAATCTCCAGCAGGCCATTTAAGATAATCGCAAAGTTCAATCGGCGAATTTGCTGCTTTTCCACATCCCCCTTCATCCCTCCAGATTCAATCAAAACCGTACTAGCCCCCCAGCCTTGGAAATTGTCCCCAAAGCCGCGTGGGGTATGCGTATCATCATACTTTGCTACAGCATCCGGAATATATTGTTGCAGCAGCTTATTCATGCCCACAATCAGCTGCATAGCGCCCTTACGGACATTATTAATATCCCGATCATAATTGTAAGCCGGTGCCAAAAGCGATATGCTAACTGGATTTTTAGTCTCCGGCACATTATAATAGATATTCTGATCATGCAGGTTGAATGCATACTGCGGCTTTAAGCGCTTGGCCAGCTCCCGAAGTAAAGCCCCTTCTACCGTCTGCCCATCTCGCGCATCCCGATTCAGATCAATATACTGGGCATTGCGGCGCATAAAGCGCTCCGCCCCATCAGGATTTAGCATAGGGATAAACTGCAAATCCAACTCCTTCTGCAACAAGCTTCTCACCTCATCAAAGCCATCCGCTTTGCCAGCTAAAAAATTAAAGAGATCAAACAAGGCCATCGTCGCCGTAGCCTCATCGCCATGCATCTGAGACCATAGCATCACCCGCTTCTTACCTTCTCCATACTGCAACTTATAGATAGGCCGCTGCTCCACAGACTTGCCAATTTCAAGCACCGACAGCACGCCCCTTTTCGCATGAAGCTGCACCAAAGAATCCACGTCCGCATGCTTAAACCTACGGTGAAAGAGCGAAGGCTCTTTATACTGATCAAAAATCTTATTAAGCGCTGTGCTATCCAAAGCCAGCGCGTTAGAATAGTCCGTCATATTTTGTGAAGTACTCGTGCAGGACTGCAAGGTAAAAAGTAAACTAAAAACAAATAGGCTGCTTCTCATAGCGATTAAGTTAGGGCATTTTCCAGCAAGGTCATCGTCCCCTGATTCGCATCCATGCGAACGCGAACCCCCACAGGCAATATAAACTGATTACTGATATGCCCAATACGCGCACCCGAAAAAGCGGGAATGCCTAAGGGCTTAATATAATCATTTAGGATATCTTGCATACTGAGGGAACCATAGCCACTGGCAGGAGAGCAATCCGTACAATGTCCAAATACAAAGCCTTTAATCTGACTTAAAATGCCTGCATTTTTCAATTGACAAAACATCCGATCCATACGCTCCATGCCCTCATCGATCTCCTCCAAGAAAAGTATAGCACCCCTGAAATCAGGTAGATAATCTGAACCACATAAACCTGAAAGTAAGGTTAAATTTCCGCCAATAAGCGGCCCTTCAACATGCCCAGCAGTAAGGGTCTGAATACGATTTGTATAGGGAATAAAGTTGTCCGAAGTATCGGAGGGATTTCGAAAATGCTGCAATTTATTAGCAAAAAACTGCTCCTCGAAAGCAGCTGCTAGAGACTTGGTCCAGGTGCTTGAACCGACTGCTCCATGAAAGCTAACTAAGCCAGCTTTGGCATAGAAAGCCATAATCAAGGCCGTAACGTCGGAGTAGCCTAATAACACCTTCGGATTGCTAGCAATCAAGCTATAATCCAACCGATCCAATAACCTAGAGGCACCATTGCCCCCCCGAATACAGACAATGCCCTGCACCTCCTTGTCAGCAAACATCGCATGAATATCCGCGATGCGCTCTTCATCCGTTCCCGCTAAATTCCCGTAGCGCGCACGAATATGCTTGCCTTCCTTAATCCGAAAGCCCAGTTTTTCAAAGACCTCACGACTCTGACGGATTGATTCCTCATCGGTCAATGCACCTGCGGGCGTAATTAAGCCGATGGTATCCCCCGCCTTAAGCAGCCTAGGCTTGAGGAGCTTTGGTCCAGCAGGCTTGTAAATATCGGCAGCTTGTAGCGCTCCAGGAGAGGCTACAGCACAGCCGGCAACAGCCAGTGCAAATGACTTTAAAAAGCTACGTTTATCCATAGTACTAACGATTAAACAAGAGTCTATGCCCAGTGCCCACCTCTACAATCTGACCATCGGTATAGGCCAGGTTGCCCGATACAATTGTATGGGCAATAGTTGAAGTAAAAGTATGCCCTTCAAATGGAGACCAGCCACATTTAGATAAGATATTCTCCTTGTCTACTAGATACGGTTTAGACAAGTCCACAAGTACTAAATCCGCCCAGTAGCCCTCCCGTATAAAGCCCCTACTTTCAACCTGAAAGAGGATCGCGGTATTATGGGCAGACTTTTGGACCAATTGTTCCAAGGTCAATTTACCCTGCTGCACCATGTCTAACAGTACTTGTAAAGCATGTTGCA
>JASLCA010000225.1 GCA_030146225.1 Sphingobacterium sp.
ATTGGAAATAATGACACCACGCTTGCTAGAAACATGGACAAACTTATTGTTTTTTAAATAGACGCCCACATGATCAATCGTCTTTCCCCCAAAGGAGAAGAAAATTAAATCCCCTTCCTTTAGGTCACGCTCATACTTCCGCTTGACCTGCTCGCCCATTTCTTCCGAGCGACGTGGTAGGCTAGCGCGATATACCTGCTCATAAAGGATGCCTACAAACTTAGAGCAATCAATGCCAGACTTCATAGCTCCCCCCATCTTATGCGGGCTGCCCATCCATTCGTCTACAAAATTATAAAGCTGCTTATTATTTAACTCTCTTACGCTCACTCCGAGTATATGCGCGTAGTTTTCAAGCTTGGAACCATTCATATCCAAGCCGCGGGCATCACTGGCATCCGACAAAACCTTTCCCGTACTGGGCTTAGGCTTATAGCTAACTTGACGCTTGGCGCCACAAGAAGCTAAGCTCAGTGTCAGGCATAGTAGACCGGCTACCAAGCCATATAATCTGGTTGATTTTAGCTGCATCTAACAAACTTAGTTATTTTATCGTTTCCCCACAAGCCACTAGGGCTTGAAAAAACAAAGCGCTATAACCCACTAATTAATAAGACCTAAGCCCCGCATCAAACCCCCATTCCAATCCATGGATCACAATGGCTTATATTTTACCTACCTTTGCACAAATTTTATCATGGACAAAATAAAAGGCATAATCGCCGTATTTTTAGGAGCCGCGAGTTTTGGAATCCTTTCCACCTTCGTTAAAAAGGCTTACGCCCAAGGATTTGACCTCGGGCAGGTCACAGGAGTACAAGCCCTGTTTGGAATGATCTTTTTATGGGCTTTGCTTGGCTCGACTTTACTTTTTAACAGACGTTATCTTTCGAAATATCCATCCAAATCTGCCAAATGGAAAATTATAATTGGCGGCATGTCCACAGGAGCAGTAAGCTTACTGTATTACAAATGTGTGCAATTGGTACCTGCCTCTTTAGCTATTGTACTCTTGATGCAATACATTTGGATAGGTCAGCTAATTGAGTTCTTTCTCTTTAAGCAGCGGCCGAGTAGACGTACTGTTATTGGTATCGTAATCATACTTGCCAGCACCTTGTTGGCCACCGGTATGTTTGAACAAGAAATGCACAAGATAAATATTACAGGGGTTATCTTTGGTTTATTAGCGGCAACGGCCTATTCAGTAATCTTAATTGTGAGTGGTCGTGTAGGCAATGACTATGCGCCCTTACATAAAAGTGCATTAATGATTACCGGCGCAAGTATTTTGGTATTTGTTATTATGCAGCCAGTATCCATCTTCCAAACAGAGGTAATCAGTACCATCTGGCCATATGGGGTGCTATTAGCCTTCTTTGGAACAGTACTCCCACCCGTATTGTTTGCCTATGGAATGCCCAAGACAGGCCTATCATTAGGAAGTATACTGAGCTCGGTAGAGTTACCAGTAGCGATCTGTATGTCTTTCTATGTCTTACATGAGCCAGTTTCCAGCCTACAATTTTTAGGCGTAGCTATTATCCTCGGGGTAGTCATATTTATGAATATACAAAAGAAGGGGGCTTAAGCCCCCTTTTTTCTTTCTAATTAGTGCACCAGAACTTCTGGTAATTCTTCAATATCTACTTCGCCCTGCTCCGTAACGGAAATAAAGCGAACATGTGCAATTTCATTAACCAAAAGTGGATCATAAGCTGTACGAACCTTAACATAGTTTTTAGAGAAGCCATGCATAAAGCCCTCTTTAACATCCCCTTCAAATAACACCTGTCCAGTCTTATCCAATTGAGAAAGGTAGAAGGCACGACGTTTCTTCTCCGACAAGATATGTAACATCTTGCTCCGATCGCTACGCTGTGCACCTGGAACAGCACCTTCCATCTGTGCAGCTATGGTATTTTCCCGCTCTGAATAAGTGAATACATGTAAATAGGAAATATCCAACTCATTTAAGAAGTTATAGGTATCGATAAAGTCTTCGCGGCTTTCCCCAGGGAAGCCCACAATTACATCTACCCCTATACAGCAGTCAGGCATTAAGCTTTTAATCTTAGCAACACGCTCTGCATACAGTTCGCGCTTGTAGCGACGACGCATCTGAGCCAAGACTTTATTGCTACCCGATTGAAGAGGCATATGAAAATGCGGAACAAAACGCTTCGACTGTGCCACAAACTCAATCACCTCATTCGCCAATAGATTGGGCTCAATAGAAGAAATCCGAATCCGATCAATTCCCGACACCTCATCTAAAGCTTTTACCAAGTCCAAGAAGCGATCTTGTCTTTTGCCGTCGCGAATACCATAATCCCCAATATTAACACCTGTCAACACAATCTCCTTTACCCCAGAGGCCGCAATCTCCTCGGCCTGCTGCACGATATCTTCAATCTTTCCAGAGCGACTAGCGCCACGGGCCAAGGGAATCGTACAGAAGGTACAGCCATAATCACAGCCATCCTGTACCTTTAAGAAGGTACGGGTACGGTCGCCAATAGAATAAGCCGAGATAAACTCATGCGTCTCGGCAATAGGTGCATTGTGCACCACAGCCTTCTCCTGCTTGGTGAGATCATTGATATGCTCAATAATATTAAACTTCTCGGCAGCCCCCAACACCATATCTACCCCAGGGATATTCGCAATCTCCTGTGGCTTCAACTGCGCATAGCAGCCTACAATAGTGATGTAAGCATTTGGGGAGTGCTTTAAGGCCTCCTTAACAACCTTACGACACTTCTTGTCCGCATGATCAGTAACTGAGCAGGTATTGATGACGTACACGTCGGCTTGACTATTGAAAGGCGTAGTTTCATAGCCCGCATCCTTAAATATTCGACCAATAGATGATGTCTCCGAAAAATTGAGCTTACATCCTAAGGTATAAAAAGCAACTTTTTTATTCATAACGATTTTGCAAAAATACATAAAAACTAGCAAAGTACATGGCATTCCTAAATTGTGATATTGACATGATGGCATCTATAGGATTTATCATGCGAATGCTTTTTTTAAACTTTTTATTTGTTCTCTATCATATTTTCAGGATATTACCGCAAATGCTGAATTACTGTAGCGCAAAGCCCATTCGGTTCTTTAAAATTTACAGTATCTTCGTAGCAATAATTAGCAAAAGTCCTCTTTAGAATTTATAAAACATGAAGCAATATCTAGACTTACTTAAGCACGTTTATGAGCAGGGAGTTGAAAAAACTGACCGCACAGGCACTGGAACACGTAGTATATTTGGTCATCAGATGCGCTTCAATTTGAAGGAAGGCTTCCCGATGGTTACCACCAAGAAGTTACACTTACGCTCGATTATACATGAGCTTATCTGGTTCCTAAAAGGGGAAACAAATATTAAGTACCTAAAAGACAATGGAGTGAGCATCTGGGATGAATGGGCCGATGAAAATGGCGAATTAGGACCCGTTTACGGATCTCAATGGCGCTCCTGGCCTAGCCCTGATGGCCAGCATATTGATCAAATTGCCAAGGTTATACAGCAGTTAAAAACCAGCCCAGACTCCAGACGTATTATTGTATCGGCTTGGAATGTGGCAGAGATTGAAAATATGGCTTTGCCCCCATGTCATGCCTTCTTCCAATTCTATGTGGCACCTGCACAGCCAGAAAAAGGCTTGCATAAGCCTCAGCTTTCCTGTCAACTTTACCAGCGGAGTGCAGACATCTTCTTAGGTGTACCATTTAATATTGCATCATATGCCTTGTTAACCCTGATGGTCGCTCAAGTTTGCGATATGGAAGCAGCTGAATTTGTACACACCCTAGGTGACGCACATATCTATAGCAACCATTTTGAACAAACCGAGCTTCAACTTAGTCGCGCGCCAATGCCTTTGCCAAGGCTAAAGATAAATCCGGATATTAAGGATATTTTCGACTTTAGCTTTGAGGACTTTGAGTTGCAGGATTACACATCGCATCCCCATATTAAAGCGCCGGTTGCCGTTTAATTTATTTATTCCCTTTTTAACGTAACAATGAACAGTTTAAAAATAACACTTATCGTCGCCGCCTCGACAAACAATGCAATCGGCAAGGACAACAAGATGCTATGGCATCTTCCAGAAGACTTTAAGTACTTCAAAAGAAATACAATCGAGCATTCCATTATTATGGGCCGCAAGACATTTGATTCTATTGGCCGTGCCCTTCCAGAGCGTCGCAATATTGTACTAACTCGGAATCAGGATTGGCAAGCAGAGGAAGTGGACGTTGCCAACAGCCTGGATGAAGTATTGAGCTATTGCCGTGATGAGCGAGAAGTCTTTATAATTGGCGGAGCCAATCTATATAAGCAGACCCTCCCCTTGGCACATAAAATATTATTAACGCGGGTGCAAGCTGAGCTCCCTGGAGATGCCTTTTTCCCAGAGTTTGCTACATCTGAATGGAAACTCACGAGCCAAGAAGCACATGCTAAGGATGAGAAACATGCATATGACTATACATTTGAAGTATGGGAAAGAATCTAGCCAGACTCTTTCTCCTACTGCTATGCAGCTTGACCAATAGTAGTCTGAAAGCACAACATATGGATACAGTATACCTAGACAGCTTGCTTCAAGCACATCCGGAATACTTTGCGGACATCTTAAATCATCCCCAGCAGCATGAGGTACAGATTCTATACACTCGGATTGATCGGGATATTAATAATATCCCATTGTTCAGCAGTTTTGCCTACCGCCTAGATCCCACGCGCTACTTCTACCCAGCAAGCACAGTAAAACTACCTACAGCCATCTTTGCATTGGAAAAAATCAATGCCTTAAACATTAAGGGGCTGCGTAAAGAGACGGCACTTCGCATAGACTCCGCCTTTGAAAGACAGACGCAGGTTCTCCATGATACAAGTGCTGCCAATGGATTGCCGAGTATAGCCCACTATATTAAGAAAGTACTGTTAACCTCGGACAACGATGCACACAACCGCCTCTTTGAGTTTGTAGGTAGAGCGGAAGTCAATGCTAAGCTCAAGCAGCATGGCACCCAATATAGCCGAATTGTAAACAGACTAGCTGTAGGCGATAAGGGGCTTTGGTCCAAACACAGTAACCCAATGAGCTTTTATGCAGGCAAGAAAACTATCTATAAGCAAGCCGCACAATACGACGCACAAGACTATAATATGCCTTGGCTAAAAAACACCCAACAAGGCATAGGCTATATGAACGCTGCCGATGAGCTCGTTATGAGCCCATGGAGCTTCGAAGGCCTCAATGTCTTCGCCTTGGCTGATCAACAACTGTTGCTCAAGAAGTTATTGTTCCCAGAAGCATTTCCGAAGTCTGCCCAGTTTAACTTAACAGCAGAAGACTATAATTTCCTTTATAAATACATGTCTCGTTCCCCACAGGAAACGGATTATCCAAAGTATAGCCAGGAAGAATTCTGGCCTACCTATAGCAAATTTCTATTATTCGGGAGAGACAAATCCCTCACGGGCTTTGATTCCATACGTAGCTTTAATAAATATGGGGACTCTTATGGCTACAATATTGACAATGCCTATATAGTGGATTTCGAGAATGGCGTAGAGTTTCTACTGGCGGTCGTTGTACAAGCCAATGAAAATAATATTTACAATGACGGCATCTATGAGTACGAGACTGTGACTTATCCCTTTATGAAAAACATGGGTCAATTGCTATACCAAGAGGAGCTTAAAAGAGTTAAAAAACAAAAAAGCAACCTAAGTAAATTTAAGTTCTAGTAAAAAACCGTAACTTTGTTAATATAGATGATTAAAAAACTCGCATACCTACTAGTCTTCCTGATTGGCTCATTGAGCCTTCCAGAGCAAGCTATGGCCTGTGAAGAACATCATCCTCCTATTCAGGAACAATCCACATCCTGCGAAAAGCAAAGCAGTACCGCCGAATGTTGTCAGCACAAACATGCCCATAACAAGGACAATTCCGGCATGAAGAACTGTGCTTCAGAACACTGTCTTGGACTATGTCATAGCACGATGAGTCTGTTTTTCCATTGGAGCTATACCAGCATCCCTCAGAAGTTCAGCATCCTCACAAAGGGCAATGCTGTATACTTTTACCCTATTTATCAACAACCCAACATAAATATCTGGACTCCTCCTCAAGTAGTTTAATTTAATAATATTGTCCTATTATAGGACTGCTTCAAAACAAAATACCTGTTTTGGAGGTAATCTCATTATACATTAAATTTAAACTACAAGAAAATGAAGTCAATATTATATATGGTATTCCTGCTAGCAGCAGCTTATACCCCTATGCATGTATCTGCTAAAACATGGTCCGTAAACATTAACACTGAAACAATTACTGTCAAAAACATCTTCAATGAGCTCCTAGATCCTTATCTAGTCATTAAAGATGCTTTAGTAAATGAGGATGCACAAAAAGCAAAAGAAGCCTCCCAAAAGCTATTGCTTGCCTTAAACAGCATGCCTAAAACAGGTCTTTCTGAAGATTTTCACAAGAGCTACCTGAAAGCCCAAAAGGAGTTAATAAGCCAAACGGAGAAAATAAGCAACAGCAAGAATATCGCACAACAACGTACTGCCTTTGCCGAATTATCAAAAGCCCTTTTCCCTTTAGCAAAGGCTGCAAAGCTGGACAGCACAGTCTATTATCAAAATTGTCCGATGTATGCCCAAGGCAAGGGAGGCAACTGGCTGAGCTTAGAAAAGCCTATTCGAAACCCATTATACGGCAAGAAGATGTTGAGCTGTGGCTCAACCGTGGAAACCATCTCCAATAAAGAATAAGGGATATGAGATATATCACACTATTAACCCTCTTTCTGCTTACTGTACAGGTACAGGCGCAGCAAGTAGTGCGTTATGACCTTTATGTTTCAGACACAACTGTTAATTATACAGGCAAAGACAGGAGGGCGGTGGCTGTAAACGGTCAGATCCCAATGCCTACATTGACCTTTACCGAGGGAGATACAGCAGAAATTGTGGTCCACAACAAACTAAAGGAAGGTACTTCCCTGCATTGGCATGGCGTATTTCTGCCCAATGAGCAGGATGGAGTCCCTTGGTTAACGCAACTGCCTATAGCCCCTGGGGAAACTTTTGTATACCGCTTCCCGGTAATACAACATGGTACCCATTGGTACCATAGCCACTCAGGGATGCAAGAACAGATTGGGATGTATGGGGCACTTATCTTTAAGAAGCGTCAGGATGATCCTAGCTTTCGAAAAGGCATAGATGATCTTCCAAGCATTCCAATAGTGATAAGCGAATGGACGGACTTAAACCCGGACAATGTACATCGGATGTTGCACAATGCAAATGATTACTTCGCCATCAAGAAGAAGAGTACCCAGAGTTATGCGGAAGCAATAAAGGAAGGGCATTTCAAGACCAAGCTGACCAATGAATGGAAGCGCATGCTAGCCATGGATGTCAGTGATATCTATTATGAGAAATTTCTTATCAATGGCCAGCATAAGCAAAGCCTCGCGCAATTTAAGCCTGGAGATCGGGTGCGCCTACGCGTTTCCAATGCAGGTGCTTCCAGTTACTTCTGGTTGAACTATGCGGGTGGAAAATTAACCGTAGTTGCCAATGATGGAAATGATGTAGAACCTGTAGAGGTAGATCGACTCTTAATCGCGGTATCCGAAACCTACGACATAACTGTGACGATTCCGGCTAAAGGAGGCTCCTATGAGTTTTTAGCAACAGCCGAAGATCGCTCAGGCTCCAGCTCCATCTTTTTAGGAAGCGGCAATCAAGTTCATCATCCCCCCTTGCCCAAGCTGAAGTACTTTGAAGGGATGAAGATGATAAACGACATGATGAAGATGAACGGCGACATGATGGACATGGGGATGAAGATGAGTCTGCAGAAGATGGACATGAATAGCGTAATGTATCCCGAAATTACAGGGGATACAAAACAAGCCAGCGCTACTGAGCACGATCAACATCATGAACATGCAGCTCATGGATCAGACCCAGGAGAAATACAGACGCTAAATTACAGCCTCTTAAAAGCAACCCATAAGACCACCCTAGATCCAGCATTGCCAGTTAGAGAAATGCGTTTTGAACTCACAGGCAATATGAATCGCTATGTATGGAGTATGGACAATAAAGTGCTTGCGGAAAGTGACAAGATCCTTATTAAGAAGGATGAAGTGCTACGTATCGTCCTCTACAACAACTCCATGATGCGCCATCCCATGCACTTACATGGCTTTGACTTCCGCGTGCTCAATGGGCAGGGAGATTATGCACCTTTAAAAAATGTGCTAGACATCATGCCGATGGAAACAGACACCATAGAGTTTAATGCCAACACCCATGGGGATTGGTTTTTCCACTGTCATATTATGTATCATATGATGGCAGGTATGAATCGGGTTTTCAGCACCGAAAACCAGCCCCCCAACCCTAGGCTTCCCGACAAGGTACATGCCTACAAGATGCTACAGCGCGAAAGCAATATGCCACACTTTACCTTTAGAAATGACTTTGCCAGCAATGGGAATGATGGTATGGCAATGCTGCACAATGCTCGCTGGAGCTTAAATACCGAATGGAGCTTAGGCTACAACAGGCAGCATGGCTATGAAGTGGAAACGCATCTAGGCCGTTATATTGGCAAGATGCAATGGTTGATGCCTTTTATAGGTTTCGATTGGCGCTACAGAAAGATGGGACATAATGAGGTCGAGAAAAACATCTTTGGACAGAAAAACTCCAAGGATAGTCGAGCTATGGTCACAGCGGGTTTAGCCTATACCCTTCCCATGCTCGTTGTACTTCAAGGAGAGGTCTACCATGACGGAAATATCCGCTTCCAACTAAAGCGGGAAGATATCCCGATTAGCAATAGAGTGCGGGCTGGCTTTATGGTCAACACGGACAAAGAGTATATGCTTGATCTAAGCTATGTTATGACAAGAATATTTAATATACGCACGCACTATGATTCCGATATGGGATTTGGTGCAGGACTGAGCATTAACTATTAAATAAACAGGCAGGTGCGGACCAAATCTTCAAAAGATCCAAGCCTGCCTGTTTTATCCAATTTTCCTATAAGGAAATATTATTTTTAACTATCTTTACTCGTTGTACATCCCAATGTTTTAAATGAAGTATTTATTTTTAAGTATCGCGCTCCTACTTGGACTTACAAGTGCTAGCCATGCGCAATTGCTAAAAGCAAGAGATTTATTTTCAAAAGCAGACTCCTTGCGTGGCACGCTAAGTCCATTCCG
>JASLCA010000227.1 GCA_030146225.1 Sphingobacterium sp.
GATGTTAATACATCATTAGTCTGTAAATGCGTGGGCTATCAGAATATCACAGTTGCTACACAAGGGAAAGTATGGGTGGATGTCCGGATGACGCCTACAGAGAATCAATTGAATGATGTGGTGGTAACGGGCTATCAAAACTTGCAGAAGAAATCTTTGACAGGTTCCGTTGCAACCGTAAATATGGAACAGTTAGAGACTATTTTTCAGCCAAGTATAGATAAGTTATTACAAGGGCAGGTACCAGGAATGATGGTGATGAGTACTTCTGGTGCGCCAGGCTCTATGCCACAGATTCGTATCCGTGGGACTGCAACCTTAAGTGGTAATGTGCAACCTTTATGGGTGGTAGATGGTATTATATTAGACGATGCAGTCAATGTATCTGTGGATGATATTATGACCAATAGAAACCTAATAGCCTCTGGGATAGGTGGGATAAATGTGGAGGATATCGAAAGCATCAACGTGTTAAAGGATGCAGCAGCTACAGCCATTTATGGTACGCGTGCAGCCAATGGGGTTATTGTTATTACTTCTAAAAAAGGTAAAGCAGGTAAGACTAGAATTAGTTTTACAAGTAATGCCACTATCGGAGAAAGACCTCGTATTGAAGATGCGTATATGATGGACTCTAAAGAGCGTATAGATGTGAACTTGGAGATGATCAAGCGCGGAGTCTTCAATGCTAACAGTCCGCAAGCGGGAGAGTATGGTACCGTGTCTGATTTTGAGCGTCATTTTATCGATCTGATGGATAAGCGCCTGACCTGGGAAGATTTTAATAAGAATGTAAATCAACTGGAGACGGTGAACACCGACTGGTTTAAGCATTTATTTAGAAATTCATTTTCGAATAGACAAAACCTAAATGTTTCTGGAGGTGATGAAAGGACGACTTTCTATGCTTCTGGAAGTTACTTAAATGACCAAGCTACCGCTAAAGGGGTAGGTCAAAAAACTTATACAGGTTCCTTGAAAGTCTACACCAAAATTTATGACAAAATAAGACTTGGGGTGATGATGGATGTTAATGCGCGCGAAAACAACAGTTTCTTCGCTGTAGATTCCAAAGAGAACCCTTTTGAATACGCAATCTATACCACTAGAGCACAACCTGCCTTCAATGCGGATGGCAGCTATAGTCACTTTTACTTGAATACCTTAAAGTATAATTTCTTAGAGAATAGAGAAACAGGCTGGCGTGATTCTAGAAATTTTGGACTGCGCGGCTCTTTGGATCTGGAGTATAAGATTATTAAGGACTTAACCTTTAATAGTTTGTTCTCTTACGCAAAACAAAGCACTACTGATGAGGATATTGCTGTAGATGATAGTTACTTTGTGCGTATCCGTAAAAGAAATAATAGGGAGATTATTGATGGGGAGTACGTTTATTCATGGAAAGAAGGTGGCTACCGTAAAGACAAAAATAGCTATAACGGATCTATAACCTTTAGAAATCAATTGACCTATAGTCCGATGTTCAAAGAACTGCATTACCTAAATGTAATGGTGGGTCAAGAGGTTCGTAAATCAAAAACAAGTGACATCTCAACAGAGGTATATGGTTACTCACATGATCGTGGACATCAACAGATACCTCAGTTTGACTATATGAAGAAAGTGGGATCACCCTATTGGACTGAAAACCTAAATGATGGTGCAAACCTATCCTATTTTGGTGCCTTTAACTATACCTATGACAATCGTTATACGGTAAGTTTTAATGCGCGTACAGATGGCTCAAATCGCTTTGGTTTAAAGACAAACCAATTGTTTCAACCCCTCTGGGCAGTAGGTGCTAACTATCAGATGAAGGAGGAGAACTTCTTAAGGGATGTAGACTGGTTGTCTTATTTGACTTTCAGAGGTTCCTATGGAAGTCAAGGAAATATTGCTGCGCAAGCCTATTCTGATTTGGTGGCCCGGATTGGTTTAGTTGTTCCGGAGAACCCAACGAACTTTTTGACAATTATTGCTCCTAAGAACCCTAATTTAAAATGGGAACAGACTTATACCACTAACCTGGCCTTAGAAGCAGGCTTCTTTAAACGTCGACTGATGTTTAATGTGGAATGGTATCATAAGAAGGCCATGGACTTGCTTGGAAATCGTCAAGTTTCCCAAGTAACGGGCTTTGATAATGTACAGGTTAACTGGGCTTCCATGTTAAATAAGGGCTGGGAATTCTCTTTTAATTCTATCAATATAGATACAGAAAGCTTTAGGTGGTCTACCAACGTCAACTTTGGCTTCAATAAAAATAAAGTTTTGGATGTGTATACTAAGTCAACTGTTCAAAGCTTGAGCAACCCACAACGTAGCAATTATGCCTCTGCTGCCGTGGTTGGTGCACCAATTGATGGCTTATGGTCTTATCGTTATGCAGGCCTAAATGCCGATGGTAGAGCAACTTTTTATACAGAGAAAGAAGGCAAGACTGTTCTAAATGGTATGACTAGCGTGGATGGATTAGCCTTCTCTGGTGTAACGAATCCTACTACTCAAATGGGCTTTACCAATACTTTTTCTTATAAACGCTTGACCTTGTCAGCCTTGTTTATTGGTAGTTTCGGAAATGTGATGCGCTTGCGTAATATGTCCAATGGGGAATACCTAGGCTTCCCTGATCCAACGCAAAATATGTCTAAGGAATGGGTGAATCGCTGGAGAAACCCAGGAGACGAAGCCCATACCAATATCCCTGTATTGGAAGTGGGGAATAGTACAGAACTGAGTGCGCTCAATCCTAGTAATGGAATTATGTTTGACAATTCAGATCTACGCACGGTGAAAGGGGACTTTGTACGTCTTCAGAACTTATCCTTAAGCTACGATTACTTTACCCCAAGATTGAGAGCTATGGGCATTCAAAATATACGGATGGCAATTCAAGGAAACAATTTGTATGTATGGAAGAATAATGCCTTAAAAGGGCAAGATCCAGAGGCACAAGGTTCTAAAGTATTAGCTTATTCGAGTACGCGTAGTTCTGCCGCAATTAATTTTGGAAACACCTTCTTACCTGTGCCAAGATCTTATTCTCTATCCTTCTCGGTACAATTTTAATAGTTAAAGAAAATGAATAAATATATAAAATACATCCTTTTATTCCTGAGCATAATGATGTTCGGCTGTAAGGATATGCTTGATATTAAGCCAGTACATAGCATGATGCCAAAGTCTTTAGATGACTTTGAAGCCGTGCTCATGGGGGGCTATCCGCGCACCGATTTTTTCATTAATACAGAGATGTTGACAGATAACATCTATGCAAATCTCAATGCCGAAAATCAGCCTACTCAAGTTCATGAAACTTGGTTTACATTTTCATCGTCTTTATTGCCGAGTAATACGCTAACCGATCCTTACTGGGGGCAGATGTATAAAAGCATCTATTATGCTAACTCCGTATTGGATAATCTAGAGAAGTTGGAAATCACACCCCAGCAACAGACACAGCTTGAGCAAGTAAAGGGTGAAGCCTATGCCTTACGCGCATTTAGTTATTTCTACCTTATCAATTTTTATGCAGATGTATATTCACAGGAAAACTTGAATTTGCCTGGTGTACCCATGCCTTTAACTGCTGAGGATGTAAATGCGAATGCTGGGAACAACATTCGTGTTCCTATTGCTGAGGTTTGGAAGCAAATAGTGCTTGATATTGAACAAGGGAGCAGTATGTTGTCGGGCAAGAAACTCACAGATCGTTACCGTTTCTCGTACAATACCCTGCAATTGTTTAGGGCGCGTGTGGATTTGATGATGGGCAACTACGAATCTGCAATTAAGTATGCTACACGAGTGACTGAAGTGTATCCACTAGCCGATTTTTCTGGTTTAGAAACCCGTATGGAGGTGGAGAAAATAAAAGATATTCTGAATTATAAATATGGTTTTGTAAATACCCAGGTAGACAAAGAGTTGATGTTTTTTACGGGTGGTAAAGCCAATACAAATCCTTATTACTATGCGACAAATGCGATGAAACCTTCCGAGGAGCTTTTAGAATTGAGTAAGCGTTATGGCGATTTGAGTGATTATAGGCAGTTTATCTTTGATCCTTTCGAGGATAATGCAGTGCAGATGCTTAAAACGGGTAAGACCGTTTACAAGATGTATGCCTCACAGGATCTATTGAGCTATTATATCGGCTTTAAGGCTAGTGAAGCTTATTTAATCCGTGCTGAAGCACAGGCACGCTTGAACAAGTCGGAGCTTGCATTGCAGGATATTAATGCCTTGTTAAAAAGTCGTATGCGTAAAGATTTCTTAGTTACACTAAAGGTTGGAGACTTTACGAATAATGATGCTGTTCTGATGCGTGTTTTGGAAGAGCGGAGACTGGAGCTTGCATTGGATGGTGGCTTACGTTTTATGGATCTACGCAGGTTGGGTAAGCCTCAGCAGGAGCACGTATTTAAGGATGCAAAAGTCTATGTGTTGGAAAAAAATGATCCCCGTTATATTATGCAAATTCCTCCATCTGAAGCAGAAAATAGTCCTAACATGCCTTTAAATCCAAGATAGAATGAAACGGAAAATAAATATTTTATATACCATAACAGGGCTTGTTCTGTTAAACATAAGTCTGAACGGTTGTACAAAGAAAGAGGCTGAGCTAAGTCCTTCGGAGAACTTGGGCTTTGAACAGCAGTTTAAACCTCAAGTGGATGCTAACCCTATTGAAAAGGCTCTTTTTGAAGAGTATAATGTTTGGGTACGTATGGATTTTAAAGATTCCAGGGAGGTTTACAATTCTTATCTAGGTCAGGATGTGAACAATGCCAGATTCCCAGCTGTTAAGGTGGATGCAGATCAAAGACAGAGTGCTTATATCTATATGCAAACCTTGTTGTCAAATGTATCTAAAGATTATGCGACACAAGTGATGCCCAATGAGGTGTTTTTTATAAAAACCTATGGACACCCAGCTTGGGGCTTAAACTTCAATGTTGTAGGGCGAAACCGATTGGCATTTGTTTGGCCTAATCAAACCTATGGTGCACAGCCTATTGTTGATGTTGAGAAGCATTATTATAGGGACTCAGCTCTGACAAGAGAAGTTTGGAATAACTTGAGTAAGATGATAGGCGATCGTATTCCAGAAGAAATACCATGTTTCGAACAGATTGGCAAACCCTATGATAACGGGGACGCTTTTAACAAGATACGCGATCAATTCTTCATTGATAAAGATTATGATAAACGGGACAGTGGATGGAAGGCGCTAGCAGACCA
Source organism: Sphingobacterium sp. (assembly GCA_030146225.1). Lineage (GTDB taxonomy): Bacteria > Bacteroidota > Bacteroidia > Sphingobacteriales > Sphingobacteriaceae > Sphingobacterium. Next base: position 5,248 of record JASLCA010000227.1, read on the forward strand.
GGGTGGTTATTTGGATGCATACTCCTCTTTTTCTTTTAAAGATGAATATGCAGCTTTCCTAAAGCTATTGCTTTTAGAATCCTATGAGAATATTAATAGCGATTATTTAGAAGGGAATCCTATGCGTAGACAGAAGTATGATCTTTTTGTGAAATACTTCAAGGATAATTACAACTGGGACATCCAAGCTGCAGGCAATAAATACCGTATGCTGTTGGATAGTTTTCCAAAGCCAGAGCCGGAACCCGAGCCTGAGCAAGAATAATGGTCATGGTCAGTTCGCTATAAGGGAA
>JASLCA010000261.1 GCA_030146225.1 Sphingobacterium sp.
CTTGCTCTACTGTCAATCTAAGCTTGGCGCGACTTTCAAAGACGGCCTTCACTCGCTCAAACAATTGTAAGTTTAGGGTAATGTCATTGGCGAGTTCAGATAGCTTGGGAGCAACCTCTTGTGCGATGCGGTCCATCTCATCATTGGTTTCTGCCGAATGTAGGTTGAAGAAAATATTGGAAATTCGGTCTAGGCTGAGCCCTGCAAAAGCCATGGCCTCTATGCTATTTGCAAAGCTAGCTGGCTCAGGATTTTTGGAGATCGCATCCATCTCCGCACGTGTCTGCTGGATTGCGACTTCAAATGCGGGTAGATAGTCTTCGATTTTTATTTGTGAAAATGGTGCAGTATTATGCACCGTATTAAAATGTTCGTTTAAAATACTCATGGGGTAAAGTTAAATGTTTTTACGTATTCCCTGTTTATAAACTGGGTTTAGCGTATACTTTTAATTAAGGTCGGGACGTTTGGGAAAGCCTGCTACATGGGCATACTTTGGGCCTAGGCTTATTAATGCCTGCTTCCAAAGGTCTTCCCCGTCGGTAATAAATAGTATATCATGTGGGAACTTGTTGTGTACTGCCCAGCTGTTTTCCTTAATTTCTTCGGCAAGCTGCTCGCTTGTCCAGCCGGCATAGCCGATAAAGAATTTAATCTGTTCGCTAGAAAGGAGGTTCTCATTCATTAAAAATGTCACCTGTTCAAAGTCTCCACCTATATACAATTCATCCACGAGCTGACTTGCGCCTGGGATAAGGTCGGGGGCGGTATGTAAAAAGTACAAGGCATCGGTCTCTACTGGCCCGCCGATGTATACCGGAAAATCACTGTTCTCTATTTCGGGCAGAAGATCCGAAAGCACTAAGCCTGAGCGATTGTTTAAAACAAAGCCCATCGTTCCTTCTTGGGGATCGTGCGCGCAGAGTAATACCACCGAACGCTCAAAATTACTATCCATCATAAAAGGTTCCGCTAATAATAGACTGCCTTTTTTTGGGTCAAATGCGTTAAACATAGTATTCAATTAATTGCTGTTAAACTAGCATCAAGGTACAGAAATAAGCTATATTCTGAAACTATTTTATTTATTATGACATTCTTATTTCAGGGCTTTTGATTAAGTTTGTGTCTGAATCAACATATGATTATCATGTCTATCCTACATAAAGATATCGCAGCAATTCGAGAAGACTATAGCAAGTTTAGTCTGGATGAAAAGGAGGCTTTAGCGAACCCCATTACACTCTTTGAAAAATGGTTTGCTGAGGCTATTGCAGCGCAGGTTGCGGAGCCGAATGCCATGGTGTTGGGCTCCCTGAGTGCAGATGGATTCCCTTCTTCACGGATTGTGTTGCTAAAGGATATTAAGCCTAATGGCTTTAGCTTTTTTACCAATTACAAGAGCAAGAAGGCCCTTTCCTTAGCTAATCATGATAAGGTCAGCTTATTGTTTTTTTGGCATGAGCTACAGCGCCAGGTACGCATCGAAGGCATTGCCTCCAAGCTGCCGGCTTCTGACTCTGATGAGTATTTTGCATCTAGACCTAAGGCAAGTCAGATAGGAGCGATAGCTTCACCTCAAAGCCAGATTATTTTAAATCGCTCGGTCTTGGAAGAGCAGGTGCAGTTGTTGGAAGCGCAGTATGCTGACAGCCAAGTGTTGCCTCGTCCTGAAAATTGGGGCGGCTATTTAATTGAACCTAGTTATATGGAGTTTTGGCAGGGGAGAAGTAGTCGACTACATGATCGCTTGGTCTATAAGCAAGAAGCTGGAGAATGGGAGATAAATAGATTAGCACCTTAAGCATGTTGGAAAGCGTTAAAGATTTAATACAGGAGCAGCTCGACAAGCAAGCCCTGGTTTCAGTACAAGAGTCTGGGCTACAGCCTGCCTTGGTAATTCATCCGGATCATTTGGTTGCGGTATGCCTTTTGTTGCGAGACACGGCAGGCTTTTATTTTGATTTTCTCTCCAATATTACTGCAGTTGATTTTTTTCCAGAGGCAAGGTTTGAGCTGGTCTATCACTTGGCTTCTATACCTTATCAAACGCAGCTTGTCTTGAAGGTTGTGCTGGAACACGATCGTGGGCTTGCGGTACTGCCCGAACTCCCTTCTGTTGCTCAAGTATGGCGTACTGCTGACTGGCATGAAAGGGAAGCCTTTGACTTAATGGGGATTTTCTTTACGGGGCATCCAGACCTACGTCGGATATTGTTGCCTGATGATTGGGTTGGCTATCCCTTGCGCAAGGATTATGAAGATCAAGAATCGTATCATGGCATCGCCATTAAATAGTTGCTAATGTCTATTTATACACAAGGATTACAGGATTATAACAAGAAGATTGCGGCGGTAGGTGCCCAGGAGATGGTGATTAATATGGGACCTCAACACCCTTCTACACATGGCGTCCTCCGCTTGGAGCTGATTACCGATGGAGAATTGGTCAAGGAGGTTATCCCGCATATGGGCTACTTGCATCGTTGCTTTGACAAGCATGCAGAGTCCATGAACTATGCGAAGTCTATCCCCTTTACAGATCGTTTGGATTACTTGTCTGCGATGAACAATAGTCATGCCTTTGTAATGGGCGTGGAGCGTATGTTGGGGATTGATCAGGCTATTCCAAAACGAATAGAATATATTCGGGTACTGGTCTGTGAGCTTAATAGAATTGCTTCGCATCTGATTGCGATAGGCACCTATGGCATTGATATTGGTGCTTTTACCCCTTTTATGTGGTGCTTTCGGGATCGTGAACATATTATGAATATGCTAGAATGGGCTTCTGGGTCAAGGATGCTCTATAATTATATTTGGGTAGGTGGGCTTTTTTATGATCTTCCTGTGGGCTTTGAGGAGCGTTGCAAGGAGTTTGTGGATTATTTTAAGCCAAAGCTTCAGGAGCTGGATGAGTTGTTGTCTGCTAATCAGATATTTATCGCTAGGACCGCTAATATTGGGGTGTTGCCTGCTGCTGTAGCTATTAATTACGGCTGTAGTGGGCCTTTATTACGCGCCTCTGGTATTAAATGGGACTTGCGCCGCGTTGACGGTTATTCTGTATATCCTGAGTTGGATTTTGAAATACCTATAGGGCAGGGAGAGATGGGGACTTTGGGCGATTGTTGGGATCGGTATAAGGTGCGGGTGGATGAAATTAAAGAGTCTGTCAAGCTTGTGGAGCAATGTGTCGAGCGCTTGCTCAAGGACTTTAAACGAAGCCCAGAATTTGATCCTAGAGGCATGGTTCCGAAGAAGGTGAATTTAAAATCACAAGATTATTACATTCGTGCAGAAAACCCCAAAGGGGAACTTGGTTATTACTTTGTTACGCAGGAGAAGTCCGACATTCCGAAGCGAGTAAAGGCCAGAGGGCCAAGCTTTAATAATCTTTCGGTCCTTCCGGAGTTGGGGCGTGGCCAATTGATTGCGGACC
>JASLCA010000271.1 GCA_030146225.1 Sphingobacterium sp.
AATGACAAGAAGCAGCTGGAACATGTCTTGTATACCTTAAAAAGACTGAATGAAGAACTTTTTGAAGAGCAAGGCAAGTTCGACGTCTATCATATAGATATTGAAAAAGACAAGAACGAGGTTGAAGAACTTCGTGGACAACAAGCCTCATCAAAGGCGAAGCTGGATAGCTTTACCCAGGAAAGTACCGCTTTACAAAACAAGATTTATAAGCTAGAAAAGGATATTGCAGTACTCAATATTCAGAAAGAGGCCTTGCAGCAGGAATCCCTCCGGACACTGTCCGACACCTCCTCCAAAGAGGAGGAGTTAAATGAGTTTAACTTGGCCGTCAGCAACCTTGAGGAACGGGTAGCTGTGCAGCAAGAGCTTTTTGACGATGCTTTAACTGCTGAAGAAAGCCTACAAGCACAAATGCAAACTGTAGAACAGCGTCTCCAACAGACCCGTGAACAGCTGAGCAAGGAGTCCCGCCTAGTAGATGCCAAGCAGAACGAATACAATCTCACAAAATCCCTAGTCGACAACCTAGAAGGCTTTCCAGAGTCCATAAAATTCTTACGGAAGAATGCTGGCTGGAAAAAGTCCTACCCCTTGTTTTCAGACATCCTATTTTGTCATGAAGATTATAGAGTGGCCGTTGAGAATTTCCTAGAGCCCATCATGAATCACTATGTGCTGGACAATCAACAGGAGGCTGTACAAGCCATTCAATTGCTGAGCGATGCCTCTCGAGGTCGCGCCAACTTCTTTGTCCTGGATGCCATCCCGGCGGGCTTAAACAGTCCCGAGACAGCGGTAGATACAAGCAAGCTAATTCCAGCCTTAGAGGTTATAAAGGTGGATAAAAAGTATGCAGACTTATGTCAGCAGCTATTGCAGCATGTCTATTTACTTAGGACCGAGGCAGCAGATAGCCTAGAAGAAGAACTGCCTTCGGGCTCCATGGTGATCCTTCACCCAGATGGTAAATTTGCTAAAAACAAGTTAGGCTTAAGCGGAGGATCAGTAGGCCTGTTTGAAGGGAAGCGTATCGGAAGAGCTAAAAACCTAGAGAACCTAGCCAAAGAAATTAAAGCTTTAAATCTTCAGATCGAAAAGCTACAGCAATTGGAAGCTACTGATGTGGATTTGCTAGCCACTCAACGTATCAGCTCCAAAAAAGAAACTATTGATGAGCTTAGAATGGTGCTCAATCGACTGAACAATGAGTTGATTTCGGTAAAGACGAAGCAGGAACAGTACCAGACCTTTATTACAAATAGTCTAAATCGCAAACAGGATATTGAATCTAAGATCACCCTGATTAGTTACGACTTGCAACGTTCGGAGCCTGAACTTCAAATTCTAAAGGTTGAGATTGCTACGCATCAAAAACAATTGTTAGAATTGCAAGAGGCATATCAGGATATTGCCGAACTCTTAAATGAGAAATCGACAACATTCAACCAGGAGAATATCCGCTACCATCAGCAGCAGAATAAGGTAGCAAGCCTACAGAAGGACCTTGAATACCGAGAAAGCCAGCAAGAATCCTTTGAGTCTCGTATGGAGAAGAACTCCTTGGAGTACGAGCAGGTGAAGGTGGCTATGAAGGATGCCCTACAATTTGTGGATCATAACGATGAGGACCTAGTGGCTATGTACACGCAGAAGGAAGCCTTGGAAAAAGGTCTTCAAGAGATTGAAGAAGACTTCTATAGCGCTCGCAAGCGAACCAATGACTTAGAAGAAGAGATTTTACAGTTGCGTCGCAATAAGGATCAGAACGACTTTTTGCTGGCTGAATTAAAGGATAAAAAGACAGCCTTACAAATTGATCTAAATAGCCTAAAGGAGCGTTTAGCTGTTGAGTTTAATATTAATATCAATGACCTTTTAGCGGGCGAGATGCCTGAAATTGCAGCCTCCCATCAGGAACTAGCTTCCAGCTGTGAGCAGCTAAAGAAGCAGCTCGACAGCTACGGCAGCATCAACCCCATTGCGAAGGAAGCCTATGATGAAATGGCGGAACGGAGCAACTTTATTAGCAAAGAAAAGAATGACCTACTTGAAGCGAAGGCTTCCTTAATGGCCACAATAAGTGAGATAGATCAGACGGCGAATGATAAGTTTATGCATGCATTTAATAGTGTTCGAGAAAACTTTATCGAAGTATTCCGCTCCCTATTTAATCAGGAAGACTCCTGTGATATGGTACTAACTGATCCGGCCAATCCCTTGGAGTCCGACATTGACATTATTGCACGTCCAAAGGGCAAGCGTCCGCTTTCCATCAACCAACTGTCTGGTGGGGAAAAGACCTTAACTGCGACAGCATTACTCTTCTCGCTCTACCTGCTTAAGCCGGCTCCCTTCTGTATATTCGATGAGGTGGATGCTCCATTGGATGACACCAATATTGACAAGTTCAACAATATTATTCGGGACTTCTCGAAGAACTCGCAATTTATTGTGGTATCCCATAACAAGCGGACAATTGCCAGTACTGACATTATCTACGGGGTTACCATGGTAGAACAAGGTGTATCAAGGGTAGTTGCCGTGGATCTCCGAGATGTAGCCTAATCCCATAAGCGCATGCTAAGCCAAGCAGCCCTACCGCAGTATAGCTTGGCGCGCTTTGGCAACTGCCTAAAAAAAATGGAGACCACCGAGGTGGTCTCCAAATAATATAATTAAGTAACGATGCAATTTTGGACCCGCTTAACGGGTGTGACAATCTCTTGAGCAAGTCTTGCAACCATTTGCTAAACTATACTCCAGCTTTGCCTGTTTTGTAGCTTCTCTACAGGTTTGAAAATCGCCAAGCAATTTTCGATTTAAGGATGTTGGCAAGTAAATACAATATTCATGATGCACTTCATGATCTCCATTCAATTGTGCATTTAAATTAACATAAAACTTCAACATCTTCTGACCGCTTATTTCGCTAAGTCTCAAAGGTAAACAAGCTCCCAAAACTTATCTTACGGGAATCCGTAAATTTAAAAAAATAATTACAACAATCCAATATCTTTACAATAGGCAACCAGTTGTTCATTCTTGGAAAAGTCCAAAACCTCCCGAATTAGATTTAATCTTTTTTCCACACTACTCAGTCCCGCAGGCTTTACTCCCCTTTCATTGAGGTAGTAAGGGATGTTCTTTTGCGGAACCCCCTGCGAGAGCAAGGAAATTATATGAATATCAAAATTACTAAATTCATGACTATTTTTATCCTTAATGGCATCCTTAACACTTGGAGATTGATAAACCCGATGTTGCGCCGTTGCCTCCAAGGCTTCCTTCAGGTACTGTCCATCACGTCGCCCTTTGCGCACATAGCCATCAATCATCTGCTTTT
>JASLCA010000322.1 GCA_030146225.1 Sphingobacterium sp.
GTGAAATTGAGCCCCCACCTTAGCAGCTGCTCCATAGCCCGAGATATTCCAATAATGGTTTTTCCCCTCGCCAAATAAGCGTACATCCGAGCGTGGCACAATTAAGCCCGCTTCCAGACCTGTTTCCATTGTCAAATACATCTTACCCGCTGGAGCTACCCAAATATCATCATAACGCTCAATCCCTACAGCAGCAAAATTATAGCCATCGGTATGCTCAAACTTAAAGTCTTCAGGATCCAATAGAACTTGGTCACCACTTTTAGCATCTCCAAATACACCACTAGGAATTGCAGGATCTGAAACCATAGGATCTGCATGCCCTGTAAAGCGCACTTGCTGTGGTGTATTTACCACATATTTCATATGATCCCAACCTAGAGATATCGAATAATTATCATTAATAAAGTATCCGAAATGGAAATTAAACTGCGGAATTGTAATACGTCCAGGATTGATATAATCCCAAGACAATTCCGTAGGCCGATCGCCAGCCTTTACATCATGCAAAGTAAAGTCATAACCTGGACCAGTAAAGTGAATGTCAGACTTAGCATAAGCTGAGAAGTTGTATCCCCAGTGGACAAAAAAACGACCATTATTATCTACAATACGGTAATTTTTTGGTTTAAATATACTTTTTCTTTCTTCTTTCACTTGTTCATTGCCTTGCTCTTGCTGCGCAAAAACAGAGCTAATCCCACATAAAGCAATTAATGCAGGTATAATTATCTTTTTCATAAGCTATTAAAAAACCCGGTACAAATGTACCGGGCTATAAGTCAAAAAGCAAATAATAATATAAATATTACTTAGCTTGGTTTTTACGTATAATATTCAATGCACCACCGGCTTTAAACCATTCGATTTGTTGCGCATTGTACGTGTGGTTTGCAAGGATTTCATCTTTCGTACCATCCGCATGGTGGAATACAAGCGTCAATGGCTTACCTGGCGTGAACGAAGTCAGTCCAAGGATATCGATAGTATCGTTTTCTTGGATTTTATCGTAATCATCCTTGTTCGCGAAAGTCAAGCCTAACATACCTTGTTTCTTCAAGTTTGTCTCGTGAATACGCGCAAAAGATTTAACCAATACCGCACGAACACCTAAGTGACGAGGCTCCATTGCAGCATGCTCACGGGAAGAACCTTCACCGTAGTTTTCATCACCCACAACGATAGAACCAATACCCGCCGCTTTGTAAGCACGTTGCGTAGCAGGCACAGCACCATATTCACCTGTCAATTGATTCTTAACCGTATCGGTCTCCTCATTGAAGAAGTTTACAGCACCAATCAACATGTTGTTAGAGATATTATCTAAGTGACCACGGTATTTCAACCATGGACCAGCCATAGAGATATGGTCAGTAGTACACTTGCCTTTAGCTTTGATTAATAATTTCAAACCTTTTAAGTCCGTACCTTCCCATGCCGTAAATGGCTCCAACAACTGAAGACGATCAGAAGTAGGCGAAACATCTACACTAACCGTTGAGCCATCAGCTGCTGGCGCTTGGTAGCCTGCATCTTCAACCGCAAATCCTCTTACTGGCAATTCATCACCTGTAGGTGGATCCAATTTAACTTGCTCCCCATCTTTATTCGTTAAGAAGTCAGTTACTGGGTTAAAGCCTAAGTTACCTGAGATTGCAATCGCAGCTACCATCTCTGGTGAAGTTACAAAAGCATAAGTATTAGGGTTACCATCAGCACGTTTAGCAAAGTTACGGTTGAACGAGTGAACGATCGTATTTTTCTCTTGCTTGTCTGCTCCAGCACGATCCCACATCCCGATACATGGTCCACATGCATTGGTAAAGATCGTTGCATTTAAGTCTTCAAAAGTTTTTAAAAGACCATCGCGATCAGCTGTGTAACGCACTTGCTCAGAACCAGGATTAATACCAAATTCAGCTTTAATGCACAATCCTTTTTCAACCGCTTGTCTAGCAATAGATGCAGCACGAGACAAATCTTCATAAGAAGAGTTTGTACACGAGCCGATCAAGCCCCACTCTACAGTAGTCGGCCAGCCGTTTTTCTCAGCCTCTTCACGCATGCGAGAAACTGGCGTATATAAATCTGGTGTAAAAGGACCATTCAATGATGGCTCTAATTCCGAAAGATTAATTTCAATTAATTGATCAAAGTACTGCTCTGGATTAGCTAAAACTTCAGCATCAGCAACTAAATGTTCTTTAATTGCATTTGCAGCATCAGCTACATCAGCGCGGTCCGTAGCACGTAAGTAACGCTCCATAGACTCATCGTAACCGAATGTTGAAGTGGTAGCACCAATTTCAGCACCCATATTACAGATTGTACCTTTACCTGAACACGATAAAGATTCAGCACCATCACCAAAATACTCAACGATCGCACCAGTACCACCTTTTACAGTTAAGATACCCGCAACCTTTAAGATAACATCTTTAGCAGATGCCCATCCAGATAGTTTACCTGTTAACTTAACCCCGATTAACTTTGGAAACTTAAGTTCCCAAGGAAGACCAGCCATCACGTCACAAGCATCCGCACCACCTACACCAATTGCGATCATACCAAGACCACCTGCATTCACAGTATGAGAGTCAGTACCAATCATCAATCCACCTGGGAATGCGTAATTTTCTAAAACTACTTGGTGAATAATACCAGCACCTGGTTTCCAGAAGCCGATACCATATTTATTAGATACAGAAGCCAAGAAGTTAAAAACCTCTGAACTTTCGTTTTTTGCACGATTTAAATCTTGCTCAGCACCATCTCTAGCCTGAATCAAGTGATCACAGTGAACTGTAGAAGGAACTGCAGCTTGCGGACGACCAGCTTGCATAAATTGCAATAAAGCCATCTGTGCCGTTGCATCTTGCATCGCAACGCGATCTGGTGCAAAATCAACGTAAGAATTACCACGCTCGTAAGCTTCAGTGGCATTTCCAGCCCATAAGTGAGCATATAAAATTTTCTCAGATAGGGTCAAAGGTTTGTTTACCACTTTACGAGCAGCAGCGATGCGCTCGTTGTACTGGCCGTAAACCTTTTTAATCATTTCTATATCAAAAGCCATTTACTTAATAATTTGATGTATACTCTAAAAAACCTTCAATTGCATAAACAATTTCCGGTGTAAACAAAAATACGAAAAAGAATAGGTTTTAAATAGTTTTGACAAGTCAGATCCTTAATTTGGAATTAATCCAAATTAAATGTCTTACCAAAATTTATTTCCTAATTGTTTAATATCTCTACTGATAATTTAATTTCAACACAGATATTAATCTTTTTCTAGTAAAACACTTAGGCGAACTGAACCGGTAAGCCTGTATTTTTTAATTCCTGTATAGCTTTTGTAGGATCTTCAGCCGCAAAAACAGAATTTCCAGCAACCAATACATTCGCACCAGCTGCCAATAATTTATCAGCATTTGCCTTGCCTACTCCACCATCGATCTCAATTAACAATCCATCGTTGATTCCAGCCGCCAATGCACGAAGCTCCTGAATCTTGGTATAGGTATGCTCAATAAACTTCTGACCGCCAAAGCCTGGGTTGACAGACATTAAGCAGACTAAGTCCAAATCATGAATAACATCTTTTAATAGGCTCACTGGGGTATGCGGGTTAAGCGCCACACCAGCCTTACATCCAAGCTCTTTAATTGCAGCCAAGGTACGGTGTAGATGCGTACATGCTTCGTAGTGAACAGTAATAACAGCCGCCCCTGAATCTTTACATAGTTTTAGGTAACGATCTGGATCCACAATCATCAAGTGCACATCCAATGGTTTAGTCGCATGCTTAGCGATAGCCTGCATTACTGGAAAACCAAAAGAGATATTGGGTACAAAAACACCATCCATGATATCAATATGAAACCAATCCGCTTCACTATTATTTACCATTTGGACATCCGATTGAAGATTCGCAAAATCAGCTGCTAAAACTGAAGGAGCTATTAAATGTTTTGATGTTGACATGTTATCTTTCGTTTTTTTTACAAAGATAAAGAAGTATAAGACTAATCCCTGACGAAAATCGTTTTTTAATCAGAATATCATTTTCAGTTATATATAGTACATTTGTTACGCATATTGTTTTACAAGCTAAATAAACCCTCATAAAGTGGCTAAACTCAAAATAAACTACGTCATAGGCAAAAATCAAAACAGTTCCATCATTATAAAGACGGCCTTATTTATGGCAACCATTATCTTGATATGTATCTTTTTGCCTAAACAACCTAGATTTCGTTTTGAATTCCAAAAAGGTAAGGCTTGGAACCATGACAACTTGGTTTCTCCTTACAACTTTGCCGTATTGAAGACGCAAGAAGAGCTCAATCGGGATAAGGAGCAGATTTTAAAAACGGTACAGCCGGTCTACAACCTCAACAGCAATACCAGTAAAGAGCAGATAGATCAGTTTAATACGGACGTTATTGAAAAATGGCAAGTCAGCAATATGGACTCCCTCTCCAAGCAAGAGCTGAGCACCTATCAAAGCATTGGAAACAGCTTGCTGACCTATATTTATAATAGAGGAGTAATCTCCCTAAATAATCGCTACCAAAATAAAGGAGCAGCCGCGGAGAATACCGATGAAGCACATAAACAGTATAACTTCACGCTCTTGCATGAAAATATTGCGCAGCAGAAAAACACGGCCGACATCTTCACCATAGAAACGGCAATTCAATATGTACAAGAAGCCTTAAATAAGAATCCAAAGATTGACCATAAGGCTTGGCTAGCAGATATTCTTAAGAATAATATCACATTAAATTATGTCTTTGATGAAAATCTAACGAATAAGATAG
>JASLCA010000325.1 GCA_030146225.1 Sphingobacterium sp.
AAAGCCAATTATCCTTTGATTCGGCAACAGGGGCTAATTGATCTGTCTGCTCACTATGCGCTTAGCAATGCAGCAAAAGGCAAGCTCCCGCGACTCAGCCTAGCGGGACAGGCTAGCTATCAATCCGATGTTCCGCAAATTCCTCTTAACCTTCCAAATCTGAAGCCACTAGATAAGGACCAGTACAGGCTCTATGCGGATATTGCGCAACCCCTGAACAACTTGTGGACCGTCAACTATCAGCAAGAATTGATTCGAGCCAATACGCTGGTCGAAGAGCAGCAGCTTGCGGTGGATTTGTACCAACTGAAAGAACGAATTCATCAACTTTACTTTGGCATCCTGTTACAGGATGCTCAGCTTAAGCTGACCGCTATCTTAATGCAAGATATTCTATTGGGCATCGCACGAAATAAAGTAGCTATTGCTAATGGGGTTTTGTTGCGCAGCTCTGCAGATGTACTCCTTGCTGAAAGCTTGTCGATGGAGCAAAGGTTGACCGAGCAGCGGGCCTCTAGAAAAGCTTATGTAGCGATGCTGGCCTTGTTTATTAACCAAGACCTTAATGAAAATACGATCTTTCAAGAGCCGAAATCAACGCAGCTCTCTTCGCTGATCAAGCGGCCTGAATTGCAACTTTTTGAATTGCAGATGCAAAGCTATACGCATCAACGCCGAGTTCTAGACCTTCAGAACTTGCCTCAACTGCATCTTTTTCTACAAGGTGGCTATGGTCGGCCCGGCCTGAATATGCTAGACAATTCCTTTAATCTGTTTTATACCACGGGGCTTCGCTTAAACTGGAATATCAGTAATTTATATACCGCCAAGCAGGATAAACAACTTCTGGGAATCAATCAAAAGGCTCTGCGTATTCAGCAGGAAACCTTCTTGTTTAACACCGAAATTAAGCTTCAAGAGCAAAGACAAGAGCTGAGTAAACTGGAAGAACTTATACTTGGGGATGCTGCTATTATTCAATTACGAGAGGGGGTTGTTGGTAGGGCGCGTACTGCCTTGGAATACGGTAGCATTACCGAGGTAGAATACCTGCAAAATGTGCATGCTGCTGATCAGGCAAGGATGAACAATGCATGGCATTATATACAACTGTTGCGGGCGCAACAACTTATTAGTAATACGGTAGGCCAATAAATTAAATGCAATTATGAAAAAACAATCTTTAACAGTATTTAGTAGCGCTGCTTTGTGTGTGGTTTTTTCTTGCCGCCAAGCTCCTGAAGGATTTGATGCCTCTGGGGTTTTTGAAGCGGTGGAAACGATTATCTCTGCGGAGGCAAATGGGAGACTCAAAGCCTTTGAAATCGAGGAGGGGCAGCAGTTGCAAGCGGGACAAAGCATAGGCTATATTGATAGTATGCAGCTCTACCTTAAAAAGCAGCAACTACTTAGTCAGGCTAGAGCAGTGCTGAGGAAGCAACCCAATATTCCTATTCAGCTGGCTAGCTTGCGGGAGCAATTGAAAACTGCTGAACGGGAAAAGCAAAGAACCTTGAATCTTTTAGCGGGGGATGCTGCTACAGCAAAGCAACTGGATGATATACAGGCGCAGATTGATGTGTTGCAGCGGCAGTTGGCTGCGCAAAGCTCCAGCTTGTCGATTTCAAATGATGGCTTACAGCATGATGCTATCCCCTTACAGATTCAGGTGCAGCAATTGGACGATCAATTGCAGAAATGCAGACTGGTCAATCCGCTTACGGGGACGGTACTTACTAAATATGCTCAAGCTCATGAATTGATGAGTATTGGCAAGCCGCTCTATAAAATTGCTGACCTGTCCAGCATGGTGCTGAAGGCTTATATTTCTGCTACGCAACTGGCGCAAGTCCGACTGAATCAAAAGGTGAAAGTCTTTACGGACATGGATAGCAAGGTCGAAACCGAGGGGCTACTCTTCTGGATCAGCGATCAGGCTGAATTTACCCCTAAAACGATACAAACCAAGGAGGAACGGGTAAACAAGGTCTATGCGATAAAGGTGCGCGTACAGAATACAGGGCGCTATAAAATAGGGATGTATGGGGAGTTAAAATTTCAATAGGTATGGGAAGGATTGTTATTAATGAAATCTCAAAAAGTTATAACAAGGGGCGCATAATGGCCTTGGATAATCTTTCCTTAGAAGTGGGGGCGGGGGAGTTGTTTGGGCTTATTGGTCCTGATGGGGCTGGCAAGACAAGCTTGTTTCGTATCCTCAGCACCTTACTGCTTCCGGATGCTGGGCGCGTTGCTATGAATGGCTATGATGTTGTGCAGGACTATAAGCTTATCCGAAGGCAGTTGGGTTATATGCCTGGGAATTTCTCACTTTATCAGGATTTAACTGTGGCGGAAAATTTGCAATTCTTTGCGCATTTATTTCATACGAAGGTCAGTGAGCATTATAGCCTGATTCAGGATATCTATCAACACCTAGCGCCCTTTAAAGATCGGAGAGCGGGCAAGTTATCGGGCGGGATGAAGCAGAAGTTGGCTTTATGCTGCGCACTAATCCATCGGCCTGCTATCTTGTTGTTGGATGAGCCCACTACGGGGGTAGATGTCGTATCGCGGAAGGAGTTTTGGCAGATGCTACAACAGCTAAAGCTCCAGGGCATTACTGTCTTGGTTTCTACGCCCTATATGGAGGAGGCGAATGCCTGTGAACGGGTTGCTCTGCTTCAGCATGGGAAATTATTGGCTCTGGACTCGCCGAATGCTATTATTCAGCAATTCTCCGCGCCATTGTATGCTATAAAATCGGATGATATGGGCAGGTTGCTAAAGGACCTTAGGCAGAGTGGATTGTTAAGCAGTTGTAATGCCTTTGGGGCTTACCATCACCTTACTTTTAGGGAGGACAGTCCAAGGGTAAGAAAGCAACTGCTGGATAGCTTAAGGATAAATCATCCTCAGCTTCAACTGCAGGTTATAGCCCCCACAATTGAAGATTGTTTTATTAAACTTATGGATTAACATGAACAAGGATATTGTAATACATACGGAAAGACTCTGTAAATATTATGGGGATTTTAAGGCGGCTGATGACCTCTCTTTTGATGTTTATCGGGGTGAAATCTTTGGGTTTTTGGGGGCAAATGGGGCAGGCAAGACAACTGCTATGCGTATGCTTTGTGGCTTGTCCAAGCCGACTTCGGGAATTGCCACTATTGCAGGCTTTGACCTTTATACGCAAAGGGAGGCCATTAAACGGAATATCGGCTATATGAGTCAGCAGTTTTCGCTCTATAAAGATCTTACAGTTTTAGAGAATATTCGGTTTTTTGCGGGGATTTATGGTTTGTCTAATAGGCAGATAAAGTGCAAGACGGATGCACTGATTAGTAGTCTAGGCATGGATCCTCTTGTTCATAAGCTGGTGGGCTCACTGCCTTTGGGCTGGAAGCAAAAGCTGTCTTTTTCGGTGGCTATATTGCATGAGCCTACGATTGTCTTTTTAGATGAACCTACTGGTGGGGTAGACCCGCTTACGCGTAGACAATTTTGGGATTTGATTTATGCAGCTGCGGCGCAAGGCATTAGCATTTTTGTAACTACACATTATATGGATGAGGCGGAGTATTGCCATAGGATCTCCATGATGGTGGATGGAAAGATCTGCGCTTTGGATAGTCCTGACAAGCTCAAGCAACAGTATGCTGCTGTATCTATGGATGAGGTCTTTTATCAATTAGCGCGGGGCGCAAAACGTAAATCAGACTAGGTTATGGAACAGTTTATTAGCTTTTTGAAAAAGGAATTTCTGCACGTATTTAGGGATCGAAAAACGATCTTAATGCTCTTTGGATTGCCTATTGTGCAGATTATTCTGTTTGGGTTTGCTCTGACCAATGAGGTTAAAAATGCCAAAGTACTGGTCTGTGATTATGCACAGGATATTGCCTCACAACATATTATTGCCAAATTTCAGGCCAGCAAGCAGTTTGATATTGTGGAATCTGTTCTAAGTCATAAGCAGATTGAGGAAAGTTTTAAAAAGGGCAAAATTAAGATGGCTATTGTATTTCCTGCTGGCTTTGAAAGGGACCTAGCGCATAAGCATCGAGCGCAGCTCCAATTGATAAGCGATGCTTCTGACCCCAATACGGCTAGCACGCTTGAGGGTTATGCGAGCCAGCTTATTTTGGATTATCAACAGGAAAGCTTGGGACTACAGCAGCTACCTGCACAGATTCTTACTGAGGTCCGTATGCTCTACAATCCGGAACTCAAGGCTGCCATAAATTTTGTGCCTGGGGTCATGTCTTTAATCTTACTCTTGGTATGTGTATTAATGACTTCGGTGTCTATCGTTAAGGAGAAGGAGATGGGCAGCATGGAGTTATTGTTGGTATCGCCTTTCAACCCTTTTCTTATAATTATTGCCAAGACTGTTCCTTATCTGCTGTTGTCCTTAGTAAATCTATCTGTTATCCTGATTTTAACGGTCTTCTTGCTGGGCTTGCCTATACAGGGGAGTATTTTCTTGCTCTATGCTGTTTCCACGCTTTTTATAAGTACGGCACTTTCATTGGGCTTGTTTTTTTCCAATATGGTTAAAACGCAACAAAGTGCCATGTTGATTTCCCTTATGGGTATGTTGGTACCCTCGATTCTCTTTACGGGTTTTATGTTCCCTTTAGAGAATATGCCTTACCCACTTCAGCTAATAGCCAATGTCATTCCTTCTAAATGGTACTATAGCATGGTGAAGTCCATTATGATTAAGGGGCTTGGGTTTTCTGCGGTGTGGAGGGAAGTGTTGGTCTTATCGGCCATGACTATGGGCTTATTATTGATTAATATTAAAAAATTTAATGTACGCTTGGCATGAGGACATTGGGATTTTTACTTCGAAAGGAGTTTAAGCAGATTTTTAGAAACAAGGGCTTGTTGCCACTCTTATTTGTGGTTCCTATTATACAGTTGCTGATCCTGCCCTTAGCGGCAGATTATGAGGTGAAAAACATTAAGATAGGGGTTGTGGATGGAGATCATTCTAGCTACTCTGAGAGTTTGCTAACTAAGCTTCAAGCTGCGGGCTATTTTCAGGTACTGGCAGTATCCAAGGATTACAAAGAGGCCTTTGCCTTATTGGAGGAGGAACGTTGTGATCTGATCTTAGAGATTCCGGCGGCTTTTGAAAGCAAGCTTGCTCGGGAGAATAAAGGCCAATTATTTTTAGCTGCCAATGCCATCAATGCTGTTAAGGCGACCCTTGGTGCTGTCTATCTAAATCGCATTATTGTAGACTTAAATGCAGAACTCCAAGCTAAAAGTACGCCTAAACTGAGTTTTCAGCAGTATCCTATGCTGGATATCAATTCTGCTAATTGGTATAATCCGCAGCTGAATTATCAGTTTTATATGGTGCCTGGGATATTGGTGCTGCTGGTAACAATGATTGCGGGTTATATGTGTGCGCTGAATATTGTGAAAGAAAAAGAGCTTGGCACAATTGAACAGCTCAATGTTACACCACTTAATAAGACGGCCTTTATCTTGGGCAAGCTAATCCCTTTTTGGCTTATTGGGATGTTTGTTTTTTCGCTAGGCTTGTTTGCTGTGGCTGGCTTGGTCTATGGCATTGTTCCACTTGGTAGTATTCTTTTACTCTATGCTTATTTAGCGATTTATCTGATTGCTATACTAGGCTTTGGGCTTTTGATTTCTACTTATGTCCACACGCAACAGCAGGCGATGTCCATTGCCTTTTTCTTTATGATGATTTTTATCTTGATGAGCGGGCTTTTTACCAATGTGGATAGTATGCCCGACTGGGCTTATAGTATCTCGCGCATCAGTCCTGTGACTTACTTTATTGATGTCACCCGAATGATAATCTTAAAGGGGAGTGAATTTGAAGATATTCAACAGCATTTTATTGTGATGCTTGGCTTTGCCTCTGTGCTAAATATTTGGGCTATTTTAAATTATAAAAAGACCAGCTAGTCTGCGGTATTGCCTCTGGAAGGCATCGCTTTACTTAGGCTAGCTATAAGGCAGCTTGCTGTTGGATCTGTTCGGCTGCGAGGCAGACTATATGTGGGGTTTAAAGGGGGAGGGGGACAAGGATTAAGGGGGCAGAAGTGTTTGTTTGATAGCAATTGGTTTTCCCTTTGCTACTGTAAAATGGGCGCTAACTTCTTCTTATGTAGAAGTTGAGGGAAGCCTATTAAATAGGCTAATAAATTACCTGTTGGGATAGTTATACTTTTATTAGCCTATTCTATTGCAATGCATTCTAGTTGAGGATTAAATTACTTTCTCATAAGCCTTTCGCAGCGAGCCCCGAAGGCTTACTTCCCCACAATATTTATAGCCTAATTTTTGAAATAGACTGAGCATTCCTAGGTTGTCAAAGTTTGTGTCTGCTCTTATCGAATTTATTTTTTCTTGCTGTGCATAGGTCTCTACCTCTTGTAGCAGCTGCTTAGCAAGGCCCTTGCCAAGTTCATCTTGGGCTACTGCTACCCGATGATAGACTATAAAATCCCCATCTGTCTGCCATTGTCCATCGATATCAGCATAAGCTGGTTCATCATTAAGCATAAGCGCAATGTAGGCGAGAATTTTACTTCCTTCGGTAAGCACAAAGCCATAGCCTTTCTCAATATCTTTATTAACAACAGCAAGGTTGGGGTATCCATCCTGCCATTGCTGGCTTCCATCTTCTTTCCTTCTCTGTATGGCATCGGCCAATATTTGCCATATTTCCGCGGCATCACTACTGATTGCTTTTCTAAATGTCCTGCTCATAGCGCTTTTGTTTGTTCGGGGTAAATATATGTATTTAGACTTGTAAGAAGGCTTTTTCACTTAAAAATCAACCCTTGTTTAATAACTTAAGATGCTGAGAGCTGTCCCTACCAAAATCTATTTTTAGGCTAGATTCAGCTTTTATTTTATTCCTGTAATTATCACTTCAGTTAACTGAAGTTTCTGTTTGCAGACTGTTATTTTTAGTATAATTAACCTGATAGTCATAGTATTACGATTGACAATTGTTTTAATTTCTGTATTATTAATAATTTATCCATATATTTAAATTAAGATTCGAGATTACTCCAGTGTAGGTTAATAATATTTCCACTGTTGTTTTTTCGAATTAAGCTACCAATGAGGAATGTATGTTTTAGACCATATTATTCTTTTAGCAATGCATTTTTAACCACCAATTAAGCTTTGCTTTTTATACTTATGAATAATGAAAATTTCTCTTATTTAAGAGAGGTATTTATAGGATTTTTCTTAGTTATGCTAGTTGGCGTAACATTTGGACAACAGAAAAAGCCTGTGTATGCCAATTATCAAGTGTCTTCTTTGGGGCTTTTGGGTTCTATTTCAGAACCTGATCATGCCATTGATGGGAATATTAAAAATAGTTCTACCATTAAAGTTCCTGCATTGCACACTGTTACGCAGTACTTGGGCTTTAGCACTGATGGCTCTTTTGGACATTTAAGGAAAATACCTGTAGGGACGGAAATTATGATTAAATTTTCCATGCCTCAACAAGTTCTTGGACTATTAAGTGGTATTAAAATTGGCACTTTTAATAATCTAAAGGAAACGGGTTCTGGAAAATATTTAAGTTCTAGCAATGAGGAGCTGTTCAATTCTGTGTCGCTTCTAGCACTATTAAAAGGTTATGGTGTTTTCGAATATAAGTTTACCACAACAAAAGAGTGTCAAGGGCTCTATATTAGTGGCTTTGCGGCATTGTCTATTAACTTTTCAATTAGCGCTTTTCATGCGTATATTATGGAGAATGCTGTTTTTAACAGTTGTACTGAACGAAACATGCCTATTGATGTCTTATATGGAGCACGTTCTACGGGCATTATAGATGGACTTATTGCGGTTTCTAATCCTTATAATGTTTTAAATGATAATCCTAGCGAGTTTGCTAAGTTAAGCACTTCTTTAGGTGTCCTCACTACTTCTTTTATTCAAACGATCTTTCCTACACCTAGTACTAAGCCTCAACTGGTTCGGATTGTCTTGGAACGACCGGGTGCCTTATTAGACTTAGCACTGCTAAGCAATTTTTCTATTCAAACTTATCTGGGGAATGTCCCAGTAGGTTTACCTATTAAGGCTAGTAGTTTTCTAGCCCTTCGTTTATTGCCTGGTACGCAGAAATTTGAAGTCTTGTTAAAGGTAAACGACCTTTTTGATAGGGTTGAAATTGCTTTGGATAATACTGTGACGCTCCTAACTACCCTAAATGTTTATGAGATAAGACGCTTTCCTTATATGGAGCTGCTGCCAGAAGCTGAGCTTGCAGCTAGCTTAACTGCCTGTGAGCGGGTGGATTTGAAAAATGCGATTGCTCATATTTCAACAACTGAATATGATTACTATTTCTTTAAAGAGGAGGTTGGGGGCACTAGTATTCCTGCTATAGTTAACCTTTCTGGAAAATATTTTATTGAAGCGCGGGACAAGAGCACAGGCTGTGCGGCACCTAGACAGCAGGTTTATGCCTCGGTATTGCCTTTGCCCGGGAAGCCACATTTAACAATTATGAATGTAAAAAACTGATTTTATAAGATTGAACGAATACCTATTTAATTAGCACACTATTAACCACAAAACTTTATACTATGAAAAAGAAATTTAGCTTAATTAAGATTTGGATGTTTACATCCTTACTTTTAACTGGCTGGGGAGCTATGGCTCAAGGCCAGACAGCGCATGATGGCAAGATAATCAATGGCCCTGTTGCCGTAGGGGCAGTAAAGAATTACGCTTCTACAAATCGTACTACTGCACTTGGGACTGATTTTAAGCCTGCCTATGAAGCCGCCAATGTGGTTTTATTCTACAATCCAGACGTTAAACCAGGGATGACTTTAATGGCATCTGTTAAGGAGGATTTAACGGATATTCCTAATGCATCAGGAAGAACTGCCCGGGACTTCACGCATTACAAATGGTTTTATATGGGGAATACTGCTGGTGCTACAGCTGCAATTGATGGGAGTACATTTGCTACGGGTTTGGTTGCTAATGGTCTATTAGTGCCGAGTACGGCTCCAAACTATAGTAATAAGTTGGTTGTAACTAATTTAACTGAGGGCTACCACTACTTTAAAGTGCAAGGGATTGTGAATCCTGATAATATTCTAGAAACTGAACTGTGTACTATTGAAGAAGAGATTTATGTGGTTTATGTGCTGCCTCAGTTAGCGGTGGAAGCTCAGGGGAATTTAGCCTCGGGTATTACTGCTTTTCAATATTGTGAAACCGAAATTGGAACGGGTATTAAGCAAGAGAAGGTTGCTGTAAAGGCTACCTATGATTTTGTTCGGCCGAATTCGCCAGATGCCAATTTATTTGATGTTAAGTACAGATGGTATGCTGTTAAAGCTAGTGAAACAAATGTATATGCAGATGTAGCTAATAAAGCTATTGATCCAACGTCAATTGGGGCTGGCGCTGTTAAGTTAATTGAAACCTCTACTGATCCTGCGAAGGCTGGGGTTTTGCCTGATTTCTTCCCGCAGATTGCTGAATTTGGTAAATACAAATTGTTTGTAGAGGTGGAGTATGTAGCTAAAGATAGGAATGCGAATGAGCAACTTGATAACGCTTCTACTAATTCACGTGCTCGTGCGCATGTAATCTACCGTGGTTTTGCTAAAGATGGGGTTAATGACCTTGTCCTTACTGTTACACCTACACCAGGTAAACCACATATTACAATCTTGAGTGTTCAAGATTAAGGAGTTTTACTAGTAAATTAATTAATTATATATGCTTAGTCTGTCCTTTTTAAGGAGCTTTCTTATTACTGCGCTATTGTTTCTTTTCCTAGGGGCAATGGCGCAGCAAGGGCAGACTTTGCATATTGTTAAAGGTAAGCAGGTCACGCTACGTGCGGATGCTAAGCATGCTATATCCTATATCTGGTTTCGAGATGCGGAGCCCCTGAATGGCCTGCATGAGAAGCAAATTGTTGTTAATGAACCTGGTGTTTATACCGTTATTGCGCTTGGCGAGGACTGTCATTCGGTGCTCTCTGATCCTGTAGAAATTGTATATGATCCGAAGGGGGCGGAGCTTACGGTGGATTTGGAAATTAGAAATCTACCTGAACTTAATACAGCTCAACTTGGGCAATCTTTTAATTATCAGCTGATGATTTTAAATAAATCTGATGCGGATGCTTCTGATGTAATTGTCACTTTTGATCTGCCTAGGGAGTTGCAGTATGTGGGGGCTTATGGAAGCTACATGGGGGAGTTGACTTATCTTGAAAGCCAAAGACAGGTGAGCTGGAAAATCCCCAAGTTGGAAGCTAAGGCTTCAATGTCTATATGGCTTACGGTGCATGGATTTATGGACGGCAATGCAATTACTTTGGCTTCTGTCGTTGCTAAGCAACAGGATACTGATCTTTCTAATAATAAAGCGCGGTCTAGTGTTGATATTCAGATGTTGCATATTCCTAATGTTATTACGCCCAATAGTGATGGTAAGAATGATGCTTTTGTTATTCAGGGCTTGGAGTTATTTGCTACTCGAAAATTGCGTATTTTTAATCGCTTTGGGAATGAAGTCTACCAAAGTTCTCAATACCAAAATGACTGGACGGCTCAGGGTCTTAAGGAAGGTACGTATTTTTATATCTTGGAGATTGCAGGGGAGCAGTATAAAGCTCGTGTGATTAAGGGATATATTACTGTAATTCGCTTTTAGCCTATTCTTTTGTAGTTCTTTTTCTTGTTCTCCCTGCTTGTTATAAGCTTATGCCTTATCCTAGGCTATTTGAATTTTTGCTGTTTTCTTTCTATTGTAAGTCTGCTGTTCCTAAGTCTCAGCTAGCTGTTTTATTATGCAGCGCGGTATGCTAGGGGATTGGGGCTTATAAACCCTGCTGCTCATGCTGTATGGATAGCTCTATATAATACAGGGCCTGTTTATAATAGCGCATTGCTAAGTGCAAAATTGTGGGGCTACAAAGCGCAAAGTCTATTGTTGGAGTAGCTTGCTGCATCGTCCATTAGTGCAAGGCTACCACGCACTTTAACTACATTTTAGATATACGCTCTTTTGACTTTTAGGGAGTAGCTGGAATAAGATCGAGTATCCGTTTCGGATCTACTATCGGAATGAATAATTTGTCTTTATAGATGGAGTTTTGTAGGTCACAGGCTAATAATGCACGTGAATGACTGTGGGCAATTCCGTATAGGGTAATCATTAAATTATCCTGAATACTTAAGTCGCTCTGCGTGTCGCCGATTGAAGCTGGTAGATTATTGATTTCAAATCTAGTTAGGCCTACATGATTAATCAAGTTTTCTTG
>JASLCA010000352.1 GCA_030146225.1 Sphingobacterium sp.
CTTCGCTTTTGCACGGTCAAGACTTGCATTGGTTGGCTTCGATTTAATTAAGATATGACGCACATTAACCTCTTCCCCTCTACGTTGTAATACTTGTAGGAAGTGAAAGCCATACATGGTCTCAAATACAGGCGAGATCTCGCCTTCCTTTAAGCGGAACGCCATAGCTGAAAATTCCTTTACATAATTGGAGCGCGTCGCAAAGCCTAACTCGCCACCATAAGGGGCAGAACCATCCTCTGAGTAAAAACGAGCAATAGTTGCAAAGTCAGAACCATCTATAATTTGCTTGCGGTAACCTTCCGCCTTCTGTCTAAATTGATCTTTTTCTTCCTTCGTGAGGACTGGGTTAATTACCAATTCTCCAACTTCAATCTCCGTATTGAAATAAGGAACACTATCTTGATTTAAGCTATCAAAGTAACGCTTAACCTCTTGAGGTGTGACATTGATAGTAGAAATAATCGAACGCTGCATCTTCTGAGCTTTTAATACCTCTCCAATACTCGGGCGCATCTCTTCTTTATACTGCAATAAAGAACGGTTTAAAAACTCTTCTAAACGCTCTTTTCCACCAGCCTGTCTTACCATCATCTGCATCCGACCGTTAAGGTTGTCATCGATCTCCGCCTCGGTAACTTCAATGGAGTCGATAGTGGCTTGTTGAGCCAGCAATTTCTCGGTAATAAGCTGCTGTAACAAGTAGCATTTAACCTTCTCATCAGGCTTTTCACCCTCGGTAAGATGCTGTGCATAGCGCATCTCAAGGTCGGATTGTAGGATAATGCTGGAGCCTACTGTGGTAATCACTCTATCCACAAGGCGGCTTTGTGCCATTAAACCCTTAATACTGAAAATTGCTACAAGAGCTAATAAACTGATATATTTCTTCATCATAAACTGTCTGTCTGAAAGAATAACAAAATTAGTAGATTTTACGTTATTAAAGGTCAATAATTATGTTCTTTCTAACTTTATCAAAGTTACTAATTCTTTGCGCGCTAAGGTATTAAAAATGTTAAAAATAAATGGTCCTTTAACCATATTTAACAGCTATTTAGCTACAGTTATTTTTAAAATAATGCGTAACTTGTAAATATGACAGTATCTAAGACATTTTTTATGAAACATATATTAATACTCCTACTGGCCGTGACGGTATTGCATGTCAAAGCCCAGCAAGTACCTTTCTTTGTAGGCACCTATACTGATCGGGGTAGTCAAGGCATTTATATGTATATGTTTGATGAAAAAACTGGCGCGTCCGAATTGTACACCAGTACTGTCACGGACAATCCCTCTTTCCTCGCAAAATCTGCAGATGCAAAGATGCTCTATGCCGTTAATGAAATGGGGGATCAAACAGCCGCCCTGTCTGCATTTACCTTTGATGGGGACAACCTTTCCTTTGTGAATACCATCCCTACAGGAGGTAGCTACCCCTGTCATGTCGCGCTTAGTCCAAAAGACCCGATTGCAGTGGTATCCAACTACGGAGGTGGCTCGGCTACGGTCTATAAGTTGACTGATGAAGGCGAATTAGACGCCGTATTGCAGCATATTGAACATACAGGAACTGGACCCAATAAAGCTCGGCAGGAAGCTTCGCATATTCATTCGGCCTTCTTCTCTCCAGATGGAAAGCACGTGTATCTGCAAGATTTAGGTTCGGACCGCATTATTATATATGTCGTTAAAAAAGACCATGGTCAAATTATATTAGTCGAAGAGGCTGTGATTACGACCCCTGCTGCTGGAGGTCCTCGTCATATTGCATTTGATAAGAAAGGTAAAAATCTATATGTACTATTGGAGATGTCG
Source organism: Sphingobacterium sp. (assembly GCA_030146225.1). Classification (GTDB taxonomy): domain Bacteria; phylum Bacteroidota; class Bacteroidia; order Sphingobacteriales; family Sphingobacteriaceae; genus Sphingobacterium. The sequence goes on from JASLCA010000352.1 coordinate 1,822, forward strand.
GCAGAGGTTGTGCACTATGTAAAACAAGGAGCGCAGTGGGAGCTATTAACTATATCCTCCATAAATGCCGATGATTTTAAAGGTGAAAATGGGGCTGCCGAAATAAAACTCTCAGAAGATGGAAAGTTTTTGTATGCCTCCAATCGTGGGGATGCCAATAGCATTGCCTTGTTTGCTATTGAAAAATCAGGCGAGCTGCACAAGCTTCAGGTTTATGATACAAAGGGAAAAGGCCCCCGTAACTTTACGCTTTCTCCTGATGGAAAATTCTTATTGGTTGCCAACCAAGTCAGCAATACTATTGTTGTGTTTCAGCGGGATCCAGCAACAGGCGCATTAACTGAGACTGCGCATGAAATTGCCGTTTCAAGCCCAGTCTGTATTGTGTTTTAAATTACTTGGTCTCTTTGGAAGTCTCCGCGATATTGGCGCGCGGATCCGTGTCGTGATCAGCGTGGCCTTCTAGCTCATGTGTCTCCTTATTGTACATTCCGGCTAGCTCATCCACAATAGTCCCCTTCCATAAGGGAGTACCTGTAAAATAGGCCGCTCTCCCAATCATATGCGCCGCTATAGGAGCAGTAATAAGTAGGAAGAAGATAATGGCGATGGCTTTAGTGGTCACCGATACATCGGGGAACATAATGGCAGCACAGATTAACAAAAGCCCCACGCCTAAGGTGGATGCTTTTACAGTTACCGAAAGGCGCAAGTAGAAGTCGGGCATCCTTAAGATACCGATAGAGGCAAATAGGATTGAAAAGGCACCTATGGTACTTAATATGGCTAAAATTATATTAATCATCTTGTTGTTTTTCTATATAGTAAGCAAATGCAATGGTGCCTAAGAAGGCGATTAAGGCTAAGATAATGGCTACATCGAGGAGGACCTTCTGATCTGTACGTATGCTATAGACCGTAATAATTCCAATACCGATGGTAATAATAAGATCCAAGGCGATAACGCGATCCACTACTGCTGGGCCTTTGAGCAGGCGTATAAACACCAGCATCACCGAGATAGCGAGTATCGGTAGGATAACATAATCAAAATAAGCTTCTAAAGTTATCATCTTAATATTTCTAATAGTCTACGTTCCAATCCAGTTTTTGTTTCCCTTACAAAGGTTTCTGGATCACTCAGGTACATCACATGGATATAAATAGTCTTCTTATCCTCAGAAATATCGATTATCAAGGTTCCTGGAGTTAAGGAGATCATGGTTGACAAGAGATTGATCTCAAAGTCAGTTTTAGCATTCATGGGATAGCGCACAATCCCAGGTCTGAAAAAGTATTTTGGCGTTATCACATCAAAAGCTACCTGAATATTTGACTTAATCAGTTGATAGAGAAAGTAAAATATAAAGCTAATGACCTTGGGTACCCTATAGAAGTAACGCTGATCTAGCTCATTTCTATTCATAATCCACAAGGCAAAGAAGCCTAACATGAATCCAAACAGGAAGTTGGTGTAATACATAGAACCTGTAAGCGCTACCCATATCCCGGATAGTAAGAGGTTCATTAAAAAGTTTTTTATCATAGTCTATCTATTTATGGCCTAGGACCGCTTCTATATAGGGACTTGTATCAATTAATTGACTTGCAATCTTTTCTGCGACTAATACTACAGCTTCTGCATTTAAGCCCACAAATAAGGTGGCAGCCGCAAGTATGCCAATAGGCAGTATCATTAGTACCTTGCGGTACAATTGCATAGGTTGAAAACGATCTTCTACCTGCACATCTGCAGGGCTGTCTTTCCAAAACACCTGAGACCACATCTTGGCAATAACCACCATGGTAATAAAACTACCCAGTATTAATGCAGCTACAAAGAGATAATGCTGTTGTGCAAAGGCATCTTGAAACAAGAAAACCTTTGGCCAAAAGCCCGAAAGCGGAGGTATCCCCACCAAGGAGAATAAGACCAAAGCCATCAATAAAGAGATCTTTGGGTACTCCTTGTATAAACCGCCCAGTTTATTCATATCCAATGTCCCCCTTAACTGTCTAATAACACCCGCGATCAGGAACATGTTTGTCTTTACCAATATATCATGTATCAGGTAAAAGATGGTTCCCATTAAGGCGAGATGGCTAAACATGCCTATACCACCAACCATAAAGCCGATATGGCAGACGATTAAGTAGGAGAATAAGCGGCGTACATTGCTCTTAATTAATGCCCCAAATGCACCCGTGATTATGGTTAAGATAGCTATGCCCAACAATAAGTTGCGTGTGAATTCATCCGGAATAAAGATTAAGCTAAAGACGCGCAGCATTGCATAGATGCCTACCTTGGTTAATAATCCACCAAAGGTAGCCGCTACAGCTGAGGGCGGCGTATGGTAGGATGAAGGTAGCCAATAGTACAAGGGGAAGACAGCTGACTTAATGCCAAAGCCAATAATAAAGAAACAGGCCGTGATATTTACGATTGTCTTGTTTTGTACCGCTTGCACCTTAACCGCTAAATCAGCCATATTCAAGGTTCCCGTAATGCCATAGAGTATCGCAATCCCAATCAAGAAGAAGGTGGAGGCTAGGATATTCATGGCCATATACTTAACCGCGCCTTCGAGTTGTGCCTTACGTCCTCCCAGGGTCATCAGTACAAAGGAGGCGATAATAATTACTTCAAAAAACACATAAAGGTTAAAGATGTCTCCCGTTAAGAAAGCCCCATTTAAGCCCATTATTAAGAAGTGAAATATGGGGAAATAGCCATATAACATCCGCTGCCTACTCAAGCCTACGGAGGAGAATATAGATACCGCAAAGCCTGCTATAGAGGTTAAAAGCACTAAGGTTACACTGAGCATATCCGCCACAAAGACAATCCCAAAGGGCGGATCCCAATTTGCGGAGTTCATCGTCAAAATTCCGCCTTCATATACACGACTGAAGAGGCGCATCGAAACCAAAAGGCCTACCAGACTCCCTCCCACACTTAAAAAGCGTTGCGTAAGTGTTTTTCGCCAGCAGATAAGTTGTATTATCGCGGTGAATAAATGCACAAATACAGGTGCTAATATGTGGTTATCAATCATAAATCTTCTTCTTCTGGAGTGTTTAAGTCATCTAAATCGTCGGAATCAACCAAGGCATATACGTGCTTCAGCAATACAATTGCAAAGGAGGTTAATCCAAAGCTGATTACAATGGCCGTTAATATTAAGGCTTGGGGAATGGGGTCGGCATAGATATCTTGAAATATCTTGTAGGATTCATCGATAACAGGCGGCTTGCCTTTAGTAATCTTACCCAATAAAAATATAAGTACGTTGGTCGCATTGCCCAACAGCATAATGCCTAGCAATAGCTTGACCATGCTTCGGCGCAGGATCAGGTAAACTCCGCCTGCATACAACAAGCCAATAACGAGTACAAGTAGTAGTTCCATGTTATTCTTCTAGGGCTATGGTGAACAAGATGGTTAATACGACGCCAATAACGACAAGGTAAACGCCTAAATCAAAAAATAGGGCAGAGCCAATCATCCCAATTACAGGGATGGGCTGTTCAAACCAAAGTCCAGTCATGGGCGGTAATCCTAGCAAAATCGGGAAAACCACACTGAGCGCCGAAATGCCTAAGCCAATTGGGATAAGAGAAATAGGCTTATACCTTAGGATCTGCATCGTGCTTTTGGTGCCATTGGCAAAGCTATGTAGCACAAAGGCTATTGCTGCAACCAGCCCGCCTACAAATCCACCTCCAGGATAGTAATGTCCACGCAGGAGTAGGAAGACGGAAAACAACAATAAAATCGGTAACAGATATCTTGTTGCGGTTTGTAAGATCGCACTCTTCATATGTTTCTATTTATATTTTAATGGACATGGCGCTTATCCTGTGGATCGTTGCAATGTATTTAATTTCTTTTAGCATAAGTCGTATCCCTGAGGAGCAGGCAATTCGCGGCTCCGAAATATTTCTGTATTATTCTTTTTCTGATGGCTTTAAACGCAGCTTTATCAAGCTGTAGACGCCCAGTGCAGCAATGGCAAGGACTACCGCCTCAAACATGGTGTCAATCCCCCTGTAATCCACCAATATAACATTTACAACATTCTTGCCCTTGGCTAAGAGGTAGGCATTCTCTCCATAGAAATTGCTGGTCTCTGTACTATTTGGTTCAAAAAGTGCCTTTAGCGCAATTAGCGAAAGTATAGCTCCAAAGCCTAGGGCAATAACAGCATCCCGTATTAAGATGGCTTGTCTTGCCAGATTCATAAAGCCAGGCAGCTTGTAGAGTACTAATACAAAGAGTACAGTTGTCAAGGTGTCTATAGAGAACTGTGTCATGGCTAAATCGGGAGCACTGTAAAATACAAACATTAAACAGATACAATAGCCAATAACACTAGTCGCGACTACGGAGGTTAAGCGAGACTTGGTCGTTACAATAATATACAAGGCGCCCATCAGCACCAGCACAATTACAACTTCGTACCAAGACAAGGGAGTTAATGTAGCGAAGTTAATGTCTATAGGCCCACTCAGCCATAACTTGTAGCCCAATAAGATTTCTGCAAAGAGAATAATCTTAAAGAGGTAGGAGCGTAGAAAGCCATCGTGGAACAAGTTGGTAAACCAGTGTGAAAACCTGTTGATGTCATATACAAAGCCGGATATAATGCTTTGGGGTGCAATCTTGTCCATCTTCATAATAGTTGCCAGCTTCTTGCTGCTAGGCTTGTTGAGCAAGTAGACCAAGGTGCCTGCCACTAAGGTCGCTATACTCAATAGCAAGACCAAGTTAAAGCCATGCCAGATTTTTAAACTCAGCAAGCTCTCAGCTCCTAAAATGCTATTGGCAGTCTGATGGTTTAACAAATCCCCAACCAGCCCAGGCATACAGCCAAAGACAACACCCAATACCGCCAAAATCAATGGCGGAATCCACATCGAAGGGTAGGGAAGCTTAATCTTCTCAAATTTAGCAGGGAGCTTCCCAACAAAGGGTTTAATGCCCGCCATAAAGCCTGCTGCCACCAAGGCAATATTGGTTACAACGGCTAGGGCAGTCAGTAGGAATACCCAGTTATCCTGTAATTTTAAGGTCGCATCATAGATAAGATCTTTCCCAATAAAGCCAAAGGTCAATGGCAGTCCAGCACTCGATAAGGCTGCTAGCAAGGCCGCAATAAATACCGGTAGTAATACCTTTCGGAGCCCTGATAACTGAGTAATATCCCGCGTATGCGCTTCATGATCTATAATACCAGTCACCATAAATAGGGTGGCTTTGTAGAGCGCGTGCACTAAGATAAATACGCTGGCCGCTACTATGGCCTCTGAAGTACCTAGGCCTAAAAGGAAGGTAAGCATGCCCAATGCAGCTATGGTTGAATAGGCAAGTACGCCCTTTAAGTCAATTCTAAACAAGGCATGTATTGCCGCATAGAGCATGGTAAATCCACCTACAGCCATTAAGGTATAATTCCAAAAGTCAGTACTCCCAAGGATGGGCGTAAAGCGTGCCAGTAGGTAAATGCCCGCCTTGACCATCGTAGCCGAATGCAGGTAGGCAGAAACGGGAGTAGGCGCCTTCATCGCTCCAGGTAGCCAGAAGTGGAAAGGGAACTGTGCGGACTTGGTAAAAGCCCCAATAAAGATTAAGCCCGTAAAAAGGGGGTATAGCGCATGATTAACAATAATATCTCGGCGTGCAAAGAGCTCACTAATAATAAAGGTATCTGCAATATTGCCCAGTAGGACTAAGCCCGCTAACAAGAAAAATCCCCCAATTCCCGTCACGCTTAAAGCAGTCAGGGCGCTCTTACGGGACTCGGCATTGTCATTATTAAAGCCGATCAAGAAGAAGGAACTAATGCTCGTTAACTCCCAAAAGATAAAGAGGGTTAAAATATTGTTGGAGAGTACAAGGCCAAGCATCGCACTCATAAAGAGCATTAAGTAGCCAAAGAAACGGTCAAAATAGGGATGTCCTCGAAGGTAGGTGCGCGCATAAAAGAATATGGCTGCCCCAATGCCTGTAATTAATAAGCTAAATAACAGCGACAAGCCATCCAGTCGCAGATCAAAGTTAATACCTAAGCTAGGAACCCAGGCTACACTTTGCGTAAACACGCTGCCCGCTGCTACCGAGGGAACATGTAGGACATAGTAAATAAATAATAATACAGGTATAAAAGGGAGCATAATGCTCCACTTCGTCTTAATCAGCTTACCGAAGGGAACGAGAAGGCTTGATGTTATTAATCCTGTTAAAACAGTAAATAGCATGCAGTCTTGTGTTTAAAATAGTTGGAAACGATATAAAAGTACAAAAAATCCCTCTTTTTTGCTTTATTTTCTTGATAAAACCTATTTTTATGACATGAAAAACATGAAAACGTTTCTGGCCTTATTGGCCTTGCTTTGGTCTTTTCAGAGTCAGGCGCAATATGAAAAGCCAAAGCTCTCAAATCCAGACTCTTGGTCCTTAGTGTTATTGCCAGACCCACAAACTTATGCACGCTACCATCGCAATGGGGGCGTATTTAGCCTGATGACAAGCTGGATTTATGAAAATGTAGAGGCATTAAATACGCAGTTTGTGCTGTGTACAGGAGATTTGGTGGAGCAGAATGATTTCTTAAATCCACAGGGCAATACCGGGAATATGAATAGCCGTCAGCAATGGAGCTTTGTGCGAAATGCATTTGCTAAGTTGGATGAGCAGGTGCCTTATGTGTTGGCAACAGGCAATCATGATTATGGCTTTAAAAGCGCCGAGCATAGATCAACAAATTATGATAAGTATTTTAGTGTAGAGCAGAATAGCCTAAACTTTCGGGCCTTACGGGAGATTGGGCCTAGTCTTAATGGCGAGGCTTCGAGTGTTAATGCGCTGTATGAATTTAAAACGCCACATAAGAAGACGATGTTGGTTCTTTTGCTGGAATTTGCTCCGCGGGATACCGTGGTCGCTTGGGCCAAGGACCTATTGAACAACAAGAAATATGTGGACAAGGACGTTATCTTATTAACCCATGTCTTCTTAAATAAAAACAGTAAGCCGATTAAAACAGCGAAATACCTTATGGAGGATGTAAATTACGGGGAGGCACTTTATGAAAAGCTCGTAAAGCCATCTCAAAATATTCGGATGGTATTCTCGGGGCATATAGGTGCACCAGATGATTTCAATGCACACTTAGGCTTTCGGCAGGATAAAAATGCTGCCGGGAAGACGGTAACCCAGATGACCTTTAATGCACAGGCTATGGGGGGCGGATGGCATGGCAATGGGGGCGATGGCTGGCTCCGCTACTTGGAGTTTTTGCCCGATGGTAATACCGTAAAGGTAAAGACCTTCTCGCCATTATTTGCGATATCACCTGCGACGCAGAACTTGGCTTATAAGACAGAAGCCAATCAGGAGTTTACCTTTACCCTAGATTAAAGGAAAAACTAGGGAGCAGAGGCTTAGAATCATTCGATTGAAATAAATAAAGGCACCTTAATGGGTGCCTTTATTGTTTATTTTCTAAACTCTTCTGAGCCTTTGATAATAGCATCTACTACCGTTGGGTCTTGCAAGGTGGAGGTGTCACCGAGACTTTGCAATTCGCCTTCTGCAATCTTACGTAAGATTCTACGCATGATTTTTCCAGAGCGTGTCTTCGGCAAGTCCGTTACAAACTGTATAATGTCTGGCTTGGCTATGGCCCCGATCAAACGGGTAATGGTCTGCATAATATCCTTGCGCGTGCTGTCTTCATCTATATGGTGATTAGCAATTACATAAGCATAGATACCCTGCCCTTTAACCGGGTGTGGATAGCCTACGATTGCGGATTCTACAACATCCGAGTGCATATTGATGGCATTCTCAACCTCTGCGGTACCAATACGGTGTCCAGAAACGTTTAAGACATCATCTACACGGCCTGTAATTTTGTAATAGCCATTTGCATCTCTATAACAGCCGTCTCCTGTAAAGTATTTGTTTTCATAGGTGGAGAAGTAGGTCTGGCGACAACGCTCATGGTCACCCCATGTAGTACGTAACATGCCAGGCCAAGGGAACTTAATGCACAGGTTGCCCGTAACATCATTGCCTTCCATCTCTTGCCCATTCTCATCCATTAAACAAGGTTGAACACCAGGCAATGGCAACATGGCATAGCTTGGGATGGTTGGGGATATGCCTGCCATAGGAGCAATCAAGATTCCGCCATTCTCGGTTTGCCACCAAGTGTCTACAATAGGGGCTTTGCCTTTTCCAATCTTCTCATTGTACCAGTGCCATGCCTCTTCATTGATGGGTTCTCCTACTGAACCTAGCTTCGTAATGCTGCTCAGGTCTTTGTTTTCTAGGTACTCATCCCCAAATGCCATTAAAGAACGGATGGCTGTAGGTGCAGTGTACAGGATATTTACCTTATGCTTGTCTACGATGTCCCACATTCTGCCCGCATCTGGGTAGGTTGGTGTTCCCTCGAACATTAAGGATACTGCCCCTTGTGAGAGTGGGCCGTATACAATATAGCTGTGACCTGTAATCCATCCAATGTCAGCGGTACAGAAGTGTACCTCACCTGGTTGGTACTGGAATACATTGGAGAAGGTGTAGCCTGCATAGACCATATACCCACCAGTGGTATGCACAACGCCTTTAGGCTTGCCTGTGGAACCAGAAGTGTACAGGATAAACAAAGGGTCTTCAGCATCCATCTCTTCAGCTGGACAGGGGGGATTGCCTAGGGTTTCTACCTTGCTAATCTCATCTTCCCACCATACATCACGCCCTTTAATCATAGAGATTGGCGTGCGGGTACGGGTTAGTACAATCACGCGATTTACAGTAGTACACTGCATCAAGGCATCATCAACTATGGATTTTAGCTCCAACACCTTGTTGGCTCTAAAGCCGCCATCTGCCGTAACGACCAACTTACACTCTGCATCGTTAATACGGTCGGCAATGGATTGTGCTGAGAAGCCTCCAAATACGACCGAGTGAATTGCACCTATTCGCGCACAGGCCAAGACTGCAATAACCAGCTCGGGTACCATGGGTAAGTAGATACAGACGCGGTCACCTTTTTTAACGTTATTATTTTTGAGCACATTGGCAAAGGTCTCTACCTTGCTAAGCAATTGCTTGTAGGTCAATACCCGATGTGGCTCATTAGGGTCATTTGCTTCCCAGATTATGGCCGGCTTATCGCCTAATTTATAAATATGTCTATCTAGACAGTTTTCCGTGATGTTTAACTTTCCACCTTCAAACCATTTTACATTTGGCTCGGTGAAATTCCAGTTGAGGACATTTGTCCATTTACGTTTCCAAAAGAAATTTTCAGCTATTTCTCCCCAGAATGCTTTAGGATCCTCAACGCTATGCTTGTAGACCTCTTGATATTCCTCGAAACTTTTAATTTGTAGGCTCATATTTTCGGTAAAATTATTATACTTATTCGAAGCAGACATATATTTATTCATTTATGTCTGAATTAAATCTTAATAAGCTAATTTAGTTTTTTTTGCCATAAATGGCAATTATAAATATGAAAATGCCTTAATTTGATTAAATAAGTTAACAGATTTGCAAATATAATGCGATATGATTTTGTTAAAGAAAATCTATTACTTCTTGGTATTTACGAATATCCTAATTGCATTGGCAGCGGCAGCACAGTGTGCCTTAACTTATTTGATTTTCGATAGACCCTACAACCCCTATATTATTGCTATTGAAGGTGCAGCGACCTTGTTGCTTTACAATAGCAGCTTGTTGCTGGCAAAGCCTAAGGATCCGGCGGCTTCTAAGTATGCCCGGATACGCTGGGTATTTCGTTACAAATGGCTGATGTGGGCAAATATGTTTCTTGCCTTTTGTATTCTATGCTATGCACTGACGCAGGTGCATCCCTATACGCTAGGCTTTTTACTAGGCATTGGCTTCTTTAGTCTGCTTTACTCTTTTCCAATCGTTTATTACAAGGGGCATTGGGTAGGACTTCGGCAGTTG
>JASLCA010000376.1 GCA_030146225.1 Sphingobacterium sp.
TTTAGCTCTTGCAGCTTGGCTTTCCATTTATCTGGCTGGTTGTCAATAGATATCGCCACAAAGCTAATATTACTATCCTTAAACTTTTCCTCAAGCGCTTTTACATAAGGGGTCATTTTAATACATGGAGCACACCAAGAGGCCCATAGGTCTACAAAAAGGTACTTGCCTTTAAACTTTTCTAGGCTAATCCAATTCCCACTGGTATCTTGAATATTAACTAATGGCCAATGGGCACCGACTAGCGTGTATTTTAGGTTTTCAAAGCTCGTAATTAGCGTGTTTTGGGTTTCCGTAGCCGTAGCTTTTTTAGCTAATAAGCTAAAGTGTTCTACATCCTTTTCAAAGTCACTGCCAATCCTATAGCCACTTATGTATTGCGCTAAGAGGCGTTCTATAATAAGGTTCTTCGTACTAGGCTTGTTTGTTTTGTGGTTAAGCAGTTCTATCTGTGCTTCGAGCTGTTCTAAAGACTTTCTGCGGCTGTATGGCTTTAAACCAATTGCGATGTCTAAGCTATTGATAAGATTGCTAGGAGCTTCGTAAAAGCTCGTAAAGAGTTTATGGTTAAAATACGAAGAAGCCTCTTCAGGGAGCGTATAGAAAGCGCTGTCCTGCGTGCTAATCTTGTATTCCATTCCAAAGCGATATAGATTGGAGATATACAGGTTGTAGCCTTGCATCATGAGGTATTCTTTTACCGGAATTTCTAAGCCGTCAGTAGTTGCGGCTTGCTCTGCAAGATTAAGTAGCTTAGAAAGGCTTTTCTTTAATTCGGGTAACTCAACCTTTGTGCGATAAAGTGATGCAAGCTCCTGTGCAGACTTTTCGTTCAGGCGCAACAAGGCCCTGTTGTTACTATCAGTTGTTTTTTCGTAAAGAGCTGTCAATCCCATCCGCTCCTTTCCTATAAAGTTTAGAGTAAGCTTTTTCTTTGGTTTCAAATAGAGCGTATAGTTGTAATTGGCTCGGTTTCCGTCCGGGCTTATGACGATAATGCTCATATTGAAAAAGTTCGCTTTAGACAATGGGGCTTTAATTTTAAAGCTGTTTTTTGTTCCAGTAGATGTCTGCCACTGTGCTCCTTTCTCCAATACCGATTCAGGATTGATTTCTTTTAGAAAAATCTCGTAACGATTACCATTAGTATTACTAAAGGTTCCTGTTAGTGAGAGTTGGGCAGATGTACATTTTGTTAAACAGGCGAAAGTAAAGAGGAGAAATAGATGTTTCATAGCTGGCGTTATAATATATCCATGGGAAGGCATATTCCCATGGATATTTTTTAGGATTAACGTGGGTTTTGGATAAGGTTTGCGTTTAAGCTAATAACTTTGGGAGCAATAGGGAATACCAATCTGGGATCATTTGCTTTGATTTCAACTTTTCCGTGCTTAAAGGGCATTTCTCTGCCTTCTAAATTCAAACGTTTTATGTCTGCTAGTCGCAAGCCTGTAAAAGCAAGTTCAATACGTCTTTCCTGAAGTATTTTTTCTAATGCTTCCTCCTTGCTGCCTGCTGTTAGCACTATATAATGACTTTTTTCAAAGCGTTTTTGGCGGAGGTCATTTAGATCTTTCATGGCTATAGAAGTCTTGCTCAGCCTAGCGTTAGCCTCTGCTCGGGTTAATAAAAGCTCTTGGGTGGTAATTCCACCATTATTATAATCATAAGCTGGTTTATTTTCTAATACCCCAAGGCCTAATAGGGGCTTCCCATAGTAATCCTTGTCGGTGGTTCCGAAGACCTTTCTTAAATCCCCAAGTTGAAAAGCCTCAGCTAAATCCTCACTTATCATAAAGTTGTAATTAAAAGCTGTTGCCTTAATAAAGTACTTTAGAAAGACCATATGTCTTTTGTCCACGGATGCAGCAGGGTAACCTGATACTTGAGAGGCAGCATGATTATTGGGGTTGCTATGTTTGAAATCATTGTAGTCATAGACAAATGATTGCAAGGCTAATGCTTTATCGGCATAGTCAGCAGCTTTCTCCCACTCCCGCTGATAAAGATACATACGGGCTAAGGTCCCAAAGGCTGCGGCCTTGCTTGGTCGATAGGAATAACTCGCTTTTTCAGGCAATAAATCGATTGCTGCCAGCAAGTCTTTTTCTATTTGTTGATAGACCTCCTGGATGCTACTACGTTTTAATCGGGCATCGATATCTGGCTTCAATGGCAATGGAATCCCGAGTTCAGGATGGATGGGAGATCCAAAATGTTCTGCATATTGATTCACAAGGATAAGGTTGGTAAAGGCGCGATGTACCAGGGCCTCTCCCATGAGTTGATTGCTCAGCTTTGGATTATCCTCGGTATTTATTTTTAGTCCCTCTATTACGGTATTAAAAATATAGATTGCACTGTAAGCATAATTCCAATCCTCATCGTTTTCGGTAATATCATAATGCTCTGCTGTGAAGTCATATGCATTAACTGCAGATCGGCCTGCCCAATCTATGGCCGCACTACGCAGGGATTCTGGAAGTTGAATCTCATCGGTCGCAAAAAATATATTATTGGAGGTACGGGTAACTTTGATGGGGTTGCTCATCAAAGCCTGATAATCCTGTAGCTTACTCGGAATAACCACTCCCTTTGGCATTTCATCTAGGAATTTGTTGCAGGAGCTCGTCAGGAGCCCTGCTGATAAACATGTATATAGTGCTAATGCTTTTAATTTCATCGCTGCAAGTTTAGAATTTTAGGTTTAAGGAGAAGACATAGTTTTTAGGCATAGGTAATGCGATATCACCTGTACTGGCATTTACATAGTCTGGGTCGCTCCCTTGCTTGTTGGCTGTCCACAGTAGAAAGTTATTGGCTTGGCCGGTTATATTGGCATCGGTAAAAAACTTGCCCAGATATTTTTTGGGGAGTTGATATGCCAATGTCACCGAGCGTAAGCGAATAAATGAGGCATTATCATCCCACACATCTGCCTTACGGTAGTAATCCGTCCATCTGCTGTCTACAGAAGCGGTATTGAAAGTGCGCGGAACATTGGTGAAGGCCTCGTCTCCTGCTTCTTGCCAGCGGTTCGCGATATCGCTCGTTATACGGGCATACATATCCATTCTCGAGGTACTTTGACGCATTTTATGGCCCATCTTAAAGGTGAATTGCGGAGAAAAGGTAAAGCCTTTGTAGCTCATATTGATCATTGTTCCGCCGTAAATCGGAGGATCCATCGTTCCTACATACTTGAGGGCATCAACATTGTTCATGCGGGGTGCTGACCAGCTAATCACTTTATTATCCACATCATAGATTTGTGGCTCCCCTTTGTCGGATAGACCCGCAGACCTGTAGCTGTATAGGTAGCTTAAGGGTAAGCCTGCAACGGCTGTAGATCCTGTGATATAGGCGGTGGCTGTTTTATTTGGCGTAAGCACTTCGGTCACTTTATTTTTATTATAGCCAAAGTTGAAGTCCATGCTGAGTTGAAATGCGGCTTGTATAAGCTTAGCATTTAGATTGAATTCCACACCATTGTTTTTCATAATGGCTGTATTCTTTTCTGCACTTAGGAATCCTGTGGTTGGATCTAGAATGCTATTCCCTAATAAGTCATAGCTTTTGCGGAAATAGTAATCTACTGAACCGCTTAAACGATAATTTAAAACAGTAAAGTCTATTCCAAAGTTGCTTGTCTCTGTCTTCTCTGGGCGTAGGTATTGGTTTTCAGGATTTGTGAAGGTTAACATATTTTCCTGCGTATTGAAATTCTTCCCCGTACTAGCTATTGGATAGGGACTTGAATTACCAATATTTCCGTTAATGCCGTAGGTGCTGCGCAAGGTCAGTCGATTTATAAAGTCAATCTCTTGGATAAAATCTTCCTTTCCCATATTCCAGCTCAATCCAGCACTCCAGAGGGGTCTGTAACGGTATTTTGGATCTGTCCCAAATAAGTTTGACTGATCAGTACGGACGCTGGCCGAAAGTGTATACTTTGCTTTATAGGTATGCGCTGCATTAGCAAAAATTGAAAAGAAACGGCGATCTGTTTCTGCAAAATTGGGATACCAGGTATAACTACTGTAGTTTCCGAGGGCATTCATATTGGAAACTGCAAGTGATGCGGCATCTAAGTGGTCCACAGTTAAAGATTGTGGGTTATAATTGTAATAACGTTCGGCATTACTGGAGCGATAATTCTTGCGTACTTCCAGCCCTGCGATAGCTGTAAGCTCATGGTCAGGCCCAAATTTTTGGTCCAGATTTACCGCATTTCGGAATGTCCAGTTTTGTTGCCTATCTTTTTGCTTGTCAAAGATAGGTCCTCTTGGGAATTTGTCTATATAGCTATTCTTTGCCGAATCAAAGACGCGCCATTGGTTCGTTAAGTTGCGCACATAATAGCTCTCCAAGCTTTGTAGGTTGTCTGTTTGGGCCAAGCGTAACTCCGTTTGGTACTGGGAGGTGAAATGTATACCTTGACTAATTTTATAATCTAGATTTAAATTTATACGGGAAGCAAAGGTTTTGGTCTGATTATCTGTGGCACGCATATCTTGCAAGGGGTTTTGATTCCAATTCAGATATCCTCGATCATAATACCCCTGTTGTAGGTGTTCAGATAGCATACTGCCATGTGAGGCGTAGTTTCCTTGCTCATCCACTAGCATGTTGTAGGGTCTGCCATCAATAAAGCTATACCCAGCATTGGGTTGCTTGCTGTTATTGTAGGTTGAATTTACGCCTAAAGAAAGCGCCAATTTTGGGAGCAGCTGTAGGGTGTTTTTAACATTTAGGTTAAAGTTGTCATTTTTATTATCCTGTAGGGATGTCAATTGATTGGTATAGAAGGAGGAGACATAATATTGATATTTGTCGGCACCACCGCGTACACTGAGATTTATTTGTTTTTGTACGGCTTTTCTATAGATCAAGTCTTGTTGTGATAGCGCGTCATAGCCCCTTAGAATACCTAAGCCATCTTCCAGCTGTTGATCATTAATTAGTCCTTTGTATTTCTTGTAGTACAACTCTCCAACTTTAGAGTAGGGGGTTTTGTCTGCATTTGCAAAATTGACCCATCCTTTTCTCAAAGTTTCTGTCTCAAAGTCAATGTACTGACTGCTATTGGCTGGACGTTGACTTGAAAAGTCTGGAGCTTCATCCATGCTGAGATTGGCCGTAACATCAAAAATCGCCTTTCCATTGGTCGAGCCGCCATTTTTGGTATTGATAACAACCACTCCATTAGAAGCCCGCACACCCCAAATAGAGGCTGCTGCAGCGTCTTTTAGTACAGTAATATTTTGGATATCATTGGGGTTGATGGTGTAGTTCCCATTTTCTATAGGAAAGCCATCTACAACGATTAAGACATCTCGAGTCGCTGTTTTTATAGAAGAAACGCCTCTAATCTGTAGGGAGCCGGTGGGCCCTACCAGCAATCCCGGGACAAGCCCTTCTAAGCCTTTGGCAAAGTTGCTTGCGCCTAGATTGGTGACTTTTAGCTGTTTTTCGTCTACAAAACTAAAGGAGCCTGTAGCCCGCTCTTTCGGAAGTTTTTGATAGCCAGTTGACACGACAACATTGACCTCTTCAAGTTGGGTATCTTTTTGGACTAACTGTATGTTAATAAAACCAGGGCTTTGATTTGTGACAATCTCTTGGCTTTCGTAGCCTAGGTAAGAGACTTTTAAAGTAGCCCCTTTTTGACTGTTGCTAAGTTTAAAAGTACCATCGGCCTCTGTGGCAGTTTTATTATTCGTCCCCTTTTCACTAATTAATACAGCCGGCATTGGTTCATTCTTTTGGTTCACCACGCGACCTATAAGGGGCTGTTGCTGTGCATGCCTAGGTGTGGGCTCAAGACGGGCAGCTGCTGCCGTAGGCGGATGAATTAAGATAACCTGCTCTTTGGATATGGAATACGCAAAGGGTTGATTTTTCATAAGGTGCTGCATCACCTCTTCTAGCTCCATGTCCTTTACTTGAATAGATACAGGTGAAGCATTCTTGAGTAAATCTACGTTGTATAACAGCTGATAGCCGCTCTGTTTTCGAATATCCTGAAGCACCTGTCCCAAGGGAGCATTACTTTTAGCAAGGGTAATCTTTTGTGCATAAGCAGTTAGCACAGTGGCTTGCATGGTGGATATGGCTAAAATCGAAGCAAGGATTTTAGCGCTGATGGAATTCTCGGGTCGGATAAAGTTTGGGGCCTTCCGAATTAGCTTCAGGAAGAAATCCTGCTTACCCAAATAAACTTGTTTCATAAAAAGTTGTTATGGTTATTAATAAGGTTTTGACTATGTTTTGCTGTGGAGGAGATTTGGTTAAATAAACCTACTTTACGATTGCGCGTAAGGAGTCCTTTTCCAGTTTGAATTGAATGTTTCCGGTAAGCTCTAATAGATTTATAACCTTGGCAAGGCTCACATTCTTCGCGATTGTACCATTGTAGCGGGTATTCGGAATATTCTTATAATCCACTTTAATATTGTACCAGCGTTGAAGTTGACGAATAATGCTATGCAGGCTTTCATCATTGAATGAAAAGTTTCCATTTGTCCACTCAATCTCTTGTTGCGTATTTAGAGACGCGATTACTTGTTTGCTTTCCGCAATTATAGACTGTTGTCCGGGTTGAAGAGTTATTTCCCGGTCCGTTACTTTGTCCTTAAATCGAATCTTAACAGCGCCCTCTAGAAGCGTAGTCTTGGTGATGGACTCATTGTCAAATGCCTGTAGATTAAAGCGCGTGCCTAGAACTTGTAGCTCTTGATTCTTGGTTTTTACTATAAAAGGCTGTTGTTTATTGTGCTCAACCTCAAAGTATGCTTCTCCTGTCAAGGTTATCTCACGTGTTTTTTTTCCCTTAAAGCTACTGGGAAAGAGGAGTTTTGAACAGGAGTTTAACCAGATACGGGATCCATCTTCGAGTACAACCTGATAGAAGCCTCCTGCGAAGGTTTGAATACGGTTAAGGTCTGTTTGTTGCCATACCATAGCCTTGGCCAACGGCTTTTCAATAAATTGAAAAGGATTATTATTATGATTGTAGCGAATCCCTGGGCTAGCGATTGCCTCCTGAATGGTCTTTCCAGTAGTCATGCTTTCTAGGTTGAAGTGACTCCCATTGGCCAAGGTCAGATTAACCTGTGAGGCAAGCGGTTGAATAGCCGAAAAGCTTGTGTTCTCGGTCTGGGGACGATTGTTTTGAATGCGCATAATTGCATAGCCTGCGACCAGCATACTCCCGATTACACATGCTGCCAGTAGCATGCTGGGTTTCCTATTTTGTTTTATTTCAGCCGCTCGCTGTATTTGTTTCCAGGCTTGATAACTGCTTTTTTCAATAACTTGCTGGGCTGGAGCCGCGTCTTTGTCGGGCAGCTGGTTGTACCAGGCCTCTATTAAAGCAATTTCATCCACATCTGCCTTCCCGCTTACGTAATTGTCTAAAATCGTTTTTGCCTGTTTATTGTTTTTGTTCATAGCGGGGTCTTTACCAATTGCTTAATAGATAAGTCAATCAGAAGGCAGGTATGGGGTATAGAAAATAAAAAAAAGATTAGAATTTTAATAAAAACAGGAGGTAGGTAAATAGGCCCAGCCTTTTACGTAAGATACGTAAGGCATTTTTGACCTGTGTGCGCACGGTTTGTTCTGACAAATCTAGTTTTTCTGCGATCTCTTTGTGGCTGAGTTGTTCAAATCTACTGAGCATAAAGATTCTACGCATGGCCGGAGGTAGGGCTTGGATTTCTTTTTCTATGCAGGCCTGTAATTGTTTCTCCCGAATTAGGTGGTCTGCTTCTATGCGATCTGTTTCTAAAAAGTTAGCGAGGGAATCAAGATAGGCTTGCGCATGCTTCTGTTTGGACAGTACATTAATAACCTTGTAGCGAATGGCGGCATATAGGTAGGCCGAAAGCGGACTCTCAAGCTTGAGCATACTTCGATTTTTCCAAAGGGAAACAAATATATCCTGTACGATATCCTGTGCGACTTCACTATCGCCTAATTTTCGATGTGCATGAACATAGAGTAATCCATAAAAGCGAGCGTAAATCTCTTCAAAAGCATTTCTATTGTCTTCCTGTACGAGTAAGAGCAGCTCTAAATCGCTACATGTATTGTACTTTACCATTCTTAGGGGGCAAAGGTATTAAAATTCTTAATACAAGGCCGTGTTTGATGAAAATATGGCAAAGCAACTCGGGATTGAGTTTATTCAATTGTAGAACTAAATTAAACTTGAAAAAGGGTCTTCTTGGCTAGCTCCTAGTAGACCGGATCATAAAAACCTCCTGTATTAAACAGCGATTAGCCAAGCAATAATACAACAATAAAATGCTCCGCTAATTACTATTTAGCGGAGCATTTTATTAAAGATAATTTAAATAAATTTATTGATTCTTGATGTGTACATCCTGTTGTGGATAGGGAATATTAATCCCTGCCTTGTCTAGGGCCACCTTACAATCAATAATCAATTGCTCTTGCATGGTCCAAAAGTGTTCATTGGAGGTGGTTACACGTATGGAAAGATTTACCGCGCTATCGCCCAGTTCTGTGACCACAACCTGTGGCGCAGGCTCCTTAAAGGCAAATTCATTGCGCGCTATAACCTGCATAAGGATCTCCTGTGTTTTGCGTAAGTCCGCATCATAGGATACCCCAATATTAAACCAGGTTCTACGTGTGCCAAGAACCGTATAATTCGTTATATTACTGTTTGAAAGTTCTCCATTTGGAATTACCACCATTTGATTTTGAGAGGTTATCAGGCGGGTGTTAAAGATGTCGATAATCTTGACCGTACCATCCACTCCAGAGGATGAAGAGATATAATCGCCTACTCTAAAGGGTTTAAACAATAAGATTAATACCCCGCCTGCAAAATTGGACAGGGAGCCCTGTAAGGACAAGCCAATAGCAAGACCGGCAGCCCCAATAATAGCAATAAAGGTAGAGGTTTGCACACCAAGTTGACTTACCACCACCACAAATAGAATTATTTTAAGCACCCAGTTGATTAGGTTTCCTAAGAATACTCTGATGGATGGGTCCACATCGCGCTTTTCAAATATAGATGCAATCAATTTTCGGATCAGCTTAATGGCCCACAGCCCAATAACAAATACCAGCGCCGCTGATATTAAGGCCGAAAGTATGGCGGGAGCATAGCTAATCGCGCTATCGATAAACTTCTCAACATTACTTTCAAGCTTGTACAATTGTCCTTCTGGTATATTTTCCATATTGTTTTTGAATAAAGAACACTTTCAATAGTGCACTACATTTATTATGCATCTTGTAAAAGATACAAGGTAATCTATTTGCAAGTCTTGGCTATCAGAAAACGAATGTTTTCCGAATTGTAGTATACAACAATTATAAAAATAAATAAACTATTAAGCAAGTGTTTTCTGCAGGTCATACCTGCGCTGGCCATTCGTTTAAAGTCTAAGGGCGGTAATTGGGGCTATCAAATCAGCATACTTTTCAGGCTGTATAAGCTTTCCTGAAGTCTGCTAGAAAGTTTCTTTCTGGCAATGGTCTTTACATACCAACCACAGAAAGCTTTTGAGGACTTAAAATTAGCGACTTAAGTCGGTGCGAAGTCTTTATTTGGAACGAAATAATAATATCTTTGTGATGCACAATTTTATTCGCAAGATGCAGCCATTTCCCTTGGATTTCTATTTGGGAAAGGATGTCTCCTTCGAATCTAACCTATTCACAGATTTATGATAAAAACACTTTTATGTGCTATTGGATTCTCTATGTCTGCAGTAGCACTTTATGGCCAAACCAATCCTGCCTTTCTGTCCTTTCCAACCTTAAGTCCGGACGGTAGCACCTTGGTTTTTGCTTATGAAGGCGATTTGTGGTCTGTCCCAACTGAGGGCGGGATGGCATTTCGGCTGACCGCAATGACTGGTAATGAAATAGCCCCAAGAATCTCTCCAGATGGTAAATGGCTAGCTTTTTCAGCAGATCAGAATGGCAATATGGATGTCTACCTAATGCCGCTAGAAGGCGGCGATATTAAGCAATTGACCTTTCATGAGGCGGGCGATATGGTAGACAGTTGGAGCTGGGATAGCAAGGGTATCTATTTTACCTCCTCGCGATCCAATAACTTCAGTAGCTATAGGGTGGGGATAAATGGGGGGACCGCAGAGCGTTTATTTCCGCATTACTTTAACACCATCCATAATGTGGTCGAGACCCCAGCCGGGGAGTTGCTGTTTAATGATTCCTGGGAAAGCTATTCTGCGGCTAGCAGAAAGCGGTATAAGGGCTCCTTTAATCCCGACATCCTGTCTTACAACCCAAAGAATAAAGCTTTTAAGCAATTGACGGACTACGAAGGAAAAGACTTTTGGACAAGTGTGGACCGTAATGGCAAGATTTATTTTGCCTCGGATGAGGGGAATGAAGAGTATAACCTTTACACCTTTGTAAATGGAAATAAGACCATGCTCACCAACTTCCCAAGCTCTATACAGCGACCATTTGTAGCAGCTAGCGGTGCTAAGGTGGTATTTGAGAAGGATTATCAGTTGTATATATATGATGTAGCCAATAAGCAAACCAGGCAGCCAAAGATTTCCTTGGGGCGAAATGCCGTCTTGGATAAGAAACAAGAGTTTGATGTTAAAGACAATGTCAGCTATGTAGATGTTTCGCCAGATGGCAAGAAGATGGCCTTTGTATCCAGAGGAGAGCTCTTTGTAAGCGATGTGGAAGGCAAGTTTGTTCGTCAGATGGCCCGTCAAGGAGAGCGTGTGACGGAGGTTAAATGGCTAAAAGACAACCGTACCCTGCTGTACAACCAAACCTTTAATGGCTACCTAAACTGGTTTACCCAAGCAGCGGATGGCAGCTCAAGCCCAAAGCAGCTGACCCAAGATCAGCGTAACAATAGAGACATTACCTTTAATAAGGAAGGCAGTCAAGCGGTTTACTTAAGTGGACGTGATGAGGTGCGGCTTTTGGACTTGAAAACCTTAAGCAGTGAGATGCTTGTTAAGGATGAGATCTGGGCATTTCAAAACTCCAGCCCCTCCTTCTCGCCGGATGGGACTTATGTGCTTTTTACGGCATATCGCAATTTTGAGCAAGATATCTTTGTCCATGAATTAAAGACCAAGAAGACCTTAAACCTTACCAATACAGGAGTCTCCGAGTCCAATCCACAATGGTCTCCGGACGGAAAGTATATATACTTTGCTAGCAATCGTACAAAACCTTCTTATCCGATGGGAGCTCAAAACTCCAGCATTTACAGAATGGCTTTGGATAATTTTGATGAGGAATATCGCAGCCACAAGTTTGATGAGCTTTTTAAGGAAAGCCCTAAGGCTAGTGCCGATACATCAAAGAAAAACACAGGCATTAAGCCTCCCGATAGTCGTACAGAGAAGCTGCTTGTAAGCATTAATACGCAGGGCTTGTTGGATAGAATTACAGCCGTAAGCCCTTCCTTTGGCACCCAGTCTAGACCGCTTTTATTTAAAAAGGGCGATAAGGATTATGTATTCTACTATTCCAATCAGAGCGAAGGCAAAGGTGCGATCTATAGAACCATTATGGAACCCTTTACGGCAAACAAGACTGAAAAAGTGAGTGATGGTGGCTTGTCAATGCTTTTTGAAGTCGCAGGAAAATACTATGGACTCAGTGCAGGAAGTATTCAGAAATACAATCTAGATGCCAATAAGTTGGAGAAAATAGATGTTAGTTTTAAGTTCCAACGCAGTCTAGTTGAAGAGTTTAAGCAGATGTTTTATGAAACATGGGCGGGCATTGAAGAGAATTTCTACGATGGTACTTTTCATGGTGTTGACTGGCAAGGCATGAAGCGTCGCTATGAAGCTTATCTGCCTTATATTAATAACCGGGCTGACTTGCGTATACTATTGAATGACATGTTGGGGGAGCTTAATGCGTCGCACCTAGGCTTTAACTCTTCAGGTGCTGAAGAACGAAAATACTATCGTACGGCAAGCAATGAGATCGGTGTTGAATTTGAAGTGGCAAGCCCATTTAAGGTAGCCCGCATTATAGCCAACTCGCCTGCAAGTCGTAAGGGCGTAGATATTCAAGTTGGGGATGAACTTATCGCAGTAAATGGCGTGCTAGTTGATAAGTCCCTAGACAGAGATGCCTACTTTGTACAACCGACCTTAATGCCTGAATTAACCTTACGTTTAAAGCGTAAAGGGCAGGAAGTCACGGTAAACATTAGACCCCAATCGAGTATGGCTCAAAAGGAACAGCTATACAACGAATGGATAAAAGGCAATAGAAAGAAAGTAGATGAATGGGGAGGCAATAGAATTGCTTATTCACATATGAAAAATATGGGTGGGGAGCAGTTGAATCAATTTCTATTGGATATGGCTGAGCAAGAGAATAATAAGGATGGTATTATCTTAGATTTACGCTTTAATACTGGAGGAAATGTGCATGACGAGGTATTGCGATTTTTAGCGCAAAGACCTTATTTGCACTGGCAGTATAGAGACGGAAAGCGGTCCCCGCAGAGTAATTTTGCACCGGCAAGCAAGCCTATTGTCTTGTTGATTAATGAACAATCCTTAAGTGATGCGGAGATGACAGCCGCAGGCTTTAAAGCCTTAAAGCTTGGGAAGATAATAGGGACCGAAACCTACCGCTGGATAATCTTTACCTCTGCAAAGAGTCTGGTCGATGGGTCCATGTATAGGGTTCCAGCCTGGGGCTGCTATACTTTAGATGGACAGGATCTAGAATTAACAGGGGTCGCTCCGGATATTGCCGTAAGGAATACTGTAGCGGATCGTGTGCTAGATAAAGATCCACAATTGGAAAGAGCAGTGCAAGAGATTTTAAAAGACCTAAAATAAGTTGATAAGCGAGGCCTAGAACCTCGCTTATTTTTTTACCCAATTTCTTATGTAGAATTAATCTAAATAGTTAAATTGCGATAAATTAATGAGTTAACCTTAGTTAGGGTTCTCCAGAACCCCTGTATAATAATTTTATTCGCATGCTTACACTAAAGCTTAACGAGCTCTATGGCCCGGACTCTAGCCATCAACAAGGATCTGCCGAGGCGTACAATACATACCGAGAGTTGTCTGAGCTTCTGATTAAACATCCCTTAGTTAATGGAGTAGATCATTTTATCACGCTTGATGAAATTACAATTTCACATAAGAAATGGGAGATTAGCCAGCCTATTAAGCTGGCCGTTAAATACGATGAACCGCTTCTAAAATGCCAGTTTGAATTGTATGGGCACTGCCATTATAAAGCAAATCAGGGAACTGACAATATCTGTATACAATCCGGCTGTTGTCATTTTTTCTGTGCTCCCCTGCTGGATGGGGAGCTGTACTACCCGGAGTCTAGGGAGGTGCTTGATATTTTGATTAAACCGACTTATCTATTACAGCTTATTCAAGAGGAGAATTTAGATTCTAAGGCCTTTAAAAAGGCTTTAGCGCAGCAGGATTTATTTTTATTCTTTAATCAGAATAGGGTGATAAACCCAAAGTATCAAAACCTTATCAATGACATTATTGAACAGCCCTATCAAGGCTCGATGGCTAAGATCTATTTAAAGAGCAAGGCCCTGGAGCTAATTGTGTGCTTGCTGCGGGATTCGAATCTTTGTATTAATACTGCTCAGTACCAATTAGCGCAGCATGATATTGACATTCTGATGCAGATTCGGGACTATATTGCAGCCGAGCCAGGAGCCAGCTTTTCACTCTTGGGCCTTGCTAGGAGGTTTGGAATAAATGATTATAAGTTAAAGAAAGCCTTTAAAATTCTCTTTAAAAAGACTGTATTCAGCTATATCTTAGAGCAGCGCATGCTGCTTAGCCAACAATTATTAAAGCATACAGCCCTTGATCAAAAGGATATTGCGATGAAGGTCGGCTTTAAGCATCAACATCATTTTGCGCAACGCTTTAAAGGTTACTTTGGCTTTCTCCCTTCCGCCTTTCGGCGAAGCCTGTAGCGCAGGTTAAGGCTGACTGCTTTTTTTCTTTTTTTTACGCCTCCC
>JASLCA010000038.1 GCA_030146225.1 Sphingobacterium sp.
TGGTTAGAGCATCTGACTGTTAATCAGAGGGTCGCTGGTTCGAGCCCAGCTTCAGGAGCACAAATATAACCGGCTAATAAGCCGGTTTTTTTTTGACTAAAATTTTGAAAAGATGAGTTTAGTAATAGTAGGTACAGTTGCCTTTGACGCTATTGAGACGCCATTTGGAAAGACAGATAAAATTGTAGGTGGGGCAGCCACCTTTGCAGGCTTAGCAGCTTCTTATTTGTATGATAATGTCAAGGTACTAAGCGTAATCGGAGAAGATTTTGGAGAAGACAATCTGGATATTATGCGTTCTAAAGGTATAGATGTCTCAGGTGTTGAAATTGTTAAAGGTGGAAAGACCTTTTTTTGGGCTGGGAAGTATCATAATGATATGAATAGCCGAGATACCTTGGCGACCGAGTTAAATGTCCTAGCGGACTTTGACCCAAAAGTACCTGCCTCTTACCAAGACTGCGAATACCTGTTGTTAGGCAATCTAACCCCACAAGTGCAGATGGCTACCCTAAATCGTTTGACAAAGAAGCCAAAATTGGTGGTTTTAGATACGATGAATTTCTGGATGGACATTGCATTAGCAGATTTAAAGGCCGTCCTAAAGCGAGTTGACGTTTTAACAATTAACGATGCAGAGGCACGTCAGTTGTCTGGCGAGTACTCTCTAGTGAAAGCAGCAAAGCTAATACTAGCGATGGGTCCGCAGTACCTGATTATTAAAAAAGGGGAGCACGGCGCGCTATTATTTGGAGAAGGACAGGTATTTTCAGCACCAGCATTGCCATTGGCCGATGTATTCGACCCGACAGGAGCTGGGGACAGCTTTGCCGGAGGATTTATCGGCTATCTAGCCAAGGTAAATACCATTAACTTCAACAATATGAAGAATGCCATTATATTTGGTTCCGCGCTAGCTTCATACTGTGTAGAGAAGTTTGGCACCGAGCAATTGCAGCAACTATCCGTAGAAGCAATAAATGGTAGGATTCAGGAATTTATTGCCTTGTCAAAATTTGAGATAAACGGCTATTAATTCGAACAATTAAATTAATATTCCCACGATCGGGAATTTAGAGAATACAGATTCAGAATGGGGAGCATCAGCGAGCTCTGGACTAAGGTCTTGACCTGCCCAGTGTTCATAATGCTTCCCGTTTTTCCATAATCTACTGGAAGAAACATCATAAATATTCCCATTAAAACACACCCAAATTTCTGGTTTATCTTGTCCGTTGCGTAAGGCTAGTTGCGACTTGCTGTAGCGGGGTAGTAGTTCTTTATTGTCCACATCCCAAAGGTACAGGTTTTAGCAGCCAAACTGATAGGCGGTAAGCGTTTTTTTCATTGCTTTCCGTGCTACATGTATTCTGGTTTTTACCGTTCCGATCGGAATTTGTAAGTGATCTGATATTTCGTGGTACTTGTAACCTTCAAAATACATGGTGAATGGAATGTAGTATTCTTGCGAAAGACTAGCTAGTGCTTGATTGATATCATCCATAACAAAACGATTCTCGCCCACATTTTTGGAGGCCGAAACCACAAGGTTTGCACTTGTAATCTCTTCTTCTTTTGTGATAAATGAATTTGTCTTAATAATTCTACGGTAATTGTTAATGAAGGTATTCTTCATAATGGTGTACAGCCATCCTTTTAAATTAGTTCCTTCTCTGAAATTTGTAAAGTAAGTTACCGCTTTGAGGAGTGTGTCTTGTACTAAATCATTTGCATCGTCCTGGTCCCTTGTGAAGTTTTTTGCATACGCCTTTAATGATTCAGCTTGCTGGATTACTAAAGTATTAAATTCTAATTTGTCCATACTTGATTTGATTTAAAGTTTACAATGAGTAAAAAGAATTAATTTCAAATAGCAAATAGATTGTAATTCAACAACATGAACTACGGTTTATATGGACTATAATGCAAAGGGCGTGCTAAAAATCTTTAATATTATTTTTATGAAGTTAAATTTTTATTAACTATTTGTTATGTTTAACATATTTTAACGAAAGTTGGCCTCAGGGCGTTTAGACCCCTATTATTTTAGAGTTATTAACATTTTAGATTAACAAATGTTGATAACTTTATAAAATGTTAACTTCTCTTTCCAGCGTAATATGGAACTTTTTGTACACATCGTTCACTATTTTAGACGAGGTGTCGTAAATTTCAGAACCTGTGGCCATGCCTAAGTTGGTCAAAACCAAAGCTTGATGCTTCCATGCAGCGACTTGTCCGTCGATTTTACCTTTCCAGCCACAACTTTCAATTAGCCAGCCAGCAGCTAGCTTGACCTTATCGTCGCCTACTATGTAGTAAACAATTTCAGGGTGTTCCTGTTTGATAATATTGAAAGTTTCTTGGTTAATTATTGGATTTTTAAAGAAACTTCCTGCATTTCCAATGCTAGAGGGGTCAGGTAATTTCTCCACGCGTATATGGGATACGACTTCTGCGATATCTTTAATTGTGGGTGTTGTAATATTCCTTTTAGCTAATTCAGCATTTATTGCGCCATAAGAGCTATTGATTTGGGCATGTATAGCCAGTTTATAGGTTACCGAAGTGATAATATAGCGTCCTTTATAAGCAGATTTGAAAATACTATCCCTATAGGTGAATTTACAATCTTCATTGTTAAATGTTGTGAACTCCCCAGTTTGACTGTCAAATGCTTGACAAGAATAAAATATATCCATTAACTCCGTGCCATAAGCACCGATATTCTGTACCGGAGAGGCGCCAACTGTACCAGGAATTAATGCCAAGTTTTCCAAGCCTGCGAAATTCTTGTCTACACAATGCCAGACTAGATCGTTCCATACTACACCTGCCTTGGCAGTAAGGTAGATATAGTTGCCTTCTACAAAATGAGTAATCCCCTTGTTGGCGATACGTACAATAAGGCCATCGTAGTCTTTTGTAAAGAGTACATTGCTACCCCCACCTAAAACAAAAAAATTCTTTGCAAAATGCCCCCCATCGAAAAGTGCTTTTAATTGTTCTTCCGCTTCAATCTGAATAAACTCTTGTGAAGAGGCCTGAATACCAAAGCTGTTGAATGGTTGTAAAGAAACGTTGTTTTGGATGTGCATAGCTATTTAATCTTGACTATTTCTTTTAAAAGTTCAAAAAAATAATTAACTTTATAATATCGCGTAAAGATAGTATAAACCCAGTTATTTTAAGGAAAATATCATGCCCAAAAATGTTGATGTAAAAAGAGCAAAAATTTTAGAAGTCGCCAAGAAGCGCTTCGCCCATTTTGGAATGGCAAAGACTACAATGGCTGAGATCGCTAAAGATCTATCTTTCTCAAAAGCCCTTTTGTATTATTATTTTCCGGACAAGCATCATTTGTATACCGCGGTACTTGAGGATGTGATTGATGGTACAATTCAGAAGGTGGATGCATTTATGACTAAGAGCACTACTGTGGAAAAGGCGATTAACTTTTCTATTGAAACTCGGATTGAGATGTTGCGCGAGAATTATAACCTTTTTGAGTATTCATCCTCCTTGTTTATGCAGAATCCAGGTGAAATGTGTAAGAATCTAGGACCCTTCTTTGATAAAGAAAAGGAGCAGATTATGCGAATCCTTGAGGTTGGGATTAAGAATAAAGAGATTGTGGTGGATGGCTTAAAAGAAACCGCCGAGCTCTTATTGTTCGGCTTTATCGGCATGCGTGCCGGGGTCCTGAGTCGCGAAGTTAGTGACTGTCTTTTCCCTTCTCCGAGTGAATTTGATCTTATTATGGTAAAGCAACAGCGCCTTGCGCATATCTTTTTAAGAGGTCTTCGCCCTTAAGTATTAGCCGTAAGGATCGCGTGTATTATAAGTTCGGCATGTACGCGCGAGTTCTCAATAAACCAGAGGTGTGTATTTAGCCCTCCGCAAACTACCCCAGCAAGGTATAGACCAGGGACATTTGTCTCCATTGTTTCAGGATTATGAGCTGGAATCCTGGGAGACTCTAGCGGAACCTGTATTCCAGCAGCCAGTAAAAAGTCAAAATTCGGCTTGTAGCCCGTAAGTGCTATTACAAAATCATTAGGTAGTTTTATCTGACCGTTGGGGCTGTCAATCAGGACATGATCCGCATGTATAGCCTTTATGGTACTTTGATAGTATACTTGGATAGCGCCTTCCAGAATCCTATTCTCTATATCAGGCCTTACCCAATACTTAACGCGCTGACTTATTTCCTCTCCACGAACAACAAGTGTAACTGCGGCTCCTTTACGATAGGTCTCTAGGGCAGCATCTATCGCCGAATTGCTCGCGCCCACAATTACGACACGTTGATTGGTAAAGAAGTGCGGATCATTGTAATAATGGAATACCTTGTTCAAGGATTCCCCTGGAACGTTCAGCAGCATTGGACTGTCATAAAAGCCCGTTGCCATAATCACATGTCTAGCCCTGTAGCTGTTTTTGCTGGTTTCCACGTGAAATATGTCTTCTACCTTTTGAACTTTTGTTACCGCTTCAAAAAATCTACTGTTTAATTCGAATTTCTCATGAATTCTTCTGTAGTATTCCAGTGCCTCCGCTCGTTTTGGCTTTGGCAAGGTGCTTACAAAAGGCACCCCTCCAATTTCTAGTTTCTCTGAAGAAGAAAAGAAGGTCATATTGACCGGATAATTGTAAAGTGAATTAACAAGACAGCCCTTTTCCAGGATAATATGCGAAAGCCCAGCCTTTGCCGCTTCCATCCCACAGGCTAAGCCAATGGGGCCCGCACCTATAATCAATACATCAAATTCCTTATCCATGTTCCACAGCTGTGTTTAATTCGGCTTGCTGCTCATCACTGTTTTGCGTAATCTCTTGCGTCACCTTGTTTAAATCTCCGGAAATTTTATTTAAAAACTGTAATTGCTCCGTAATTAAATCTGCATTTTCATCTACTTGTTCCAGACGATCTATATACTCTGGGAAGTTCGTGTAATTTTGAAAGCCATCCTGACCTACACTGGGCAAGCTGTTAATCGCCTTTTCCAAGTCATTTAATATCCTTTTCAATATTTTCAGGTGATCCTTGTTGAAAAAGCTATTCGCTGTTTGATCCACCTGCACAAGTAAGTTGGCGGTATGAGAAGAAAAAATATGACTCAGGATAACAAAACGGTTGACATCCTTGGTATGTTTCTGTCGCCACTTAGGCTCCGTCAGCATCCGCTGAAAGGTAGAACCCATGTTGGCCGATGCAATATAAACCTCTTTACGCGCCAGCTTATAGGCGGTAATAGAAAGGTGCTGGCCATTTGACATCTCAAAGGCTTTGGTGATATAATTGTAATTGGCGATAAGCAATGCGCGCATGTTATTTCTAAACTGGGTGCTTTCCCAATTGGGAAAGATAACATAGCTCGATACAAATGCAATCAGACCGCCTAGGAAGGTGTCCAATACCCGTTCCTGCGCCATCTCAAAGGTATTCATCCCATTGAAGCTAAGCATGATTAGGACATAGGGAGTCATAAAAAGCACCGCTACAATATAATTAACTCGGAAGAGACTGTAAGCGGTCAGGAAGAAGAAGATCAGCAGGATAAAGCGAATAGTTTCATCTTGAATAAAAATAACAACCACAGCACCTATAATACCCCCGATTACTGTACCGATAAGCCGTTGCATATTACGTTCTTGGGTAAGCCCAAAACCCGGCTTAAGGATGACCATAATGGTGAGCAAGGTCCAGTAGATACCATTGGGGTTGAAGTTAATCAAGCTTAAGGTGAGGTAAGTCCCCGACAATACAATAGCCATCCGCAGTGCATGCCTAAAGAAGGAAGACTCCAGACTTAAGTTACTTCTAAACTTCTTCCAGTCGATTTGATCCCGTGTAATAAACTGCGAGGCCGAGTCAATTTCCTCTTTGGGAATCTCGGATATTTGCGAAGCACTATAACTGTAAATACTATCTAAAAACTTAGCAATCGTACGGATATTAATAATAATCTTTTTAAGCGGGATGGTATTCATGTTTTTCTTATCCAGCTTGTCTACAGCCTCCATAAGCGAGCTTATGTCCTTTTCAAAATTATAAAGCGCTTTTGGACTTTTATTTGCATTAATGGCATAAGCCATATTATCCATCTCGTTTGTAATCTTTAAGAGCACATGCTTAAAGGCTGGCAGTATGCCTGTATGACCATAGGTCTTTTTAATAGCATTATAATCATACTGCGTGGTCATGCTCTGCTCAAAAAGATCCACAATATCCGAAAATATTAAGGTCAAGAAGCGACCTATTTTGGTGGTATCCTTTATTGATCGTTTACTTTGAAAGAGAATATCCCGCACTTGTTCTTGATGCGCATGTACCTCAACTTGCTTTTCAATTAACTTTAAATAATTCTCATCAAAATCAGTTTTCGGATCATAGAAATTAGCTTTAAGACGGGTATAATCCGCTACCTGACGAATGGATTCCGAAAGTTCTTGCTGCGCAATGCGATACGGCCGGATCTGTATAAGGGACATACTAATCAACATATACCAGACTCCGCCGATAGCTATATATAATAGATGTATCCATTGATCACTACTATTAAAATCCCCTCGTACATTGATCAGCATCATTAGGGTAGCCATAGAGCCCACCGTTGCGGCGCGGGCATTGAATACCGCAAGCATAGAAAAGCTAAAGCTTAAGAGCGCTATACCGATGCTGGTTAAGGTCACAGAATGATTAATCTGAGTAATGATCAGGTAGGTGAACATGCAGAGCAAAGCGGTGGAGAGCATGCCCAGTCGGCGATGCGAAGGCGCTCCAGGCGTATCAGATAAGCCTTCAAGCAAGGCTCCTAAGGATATAAGGGTTCCAACATGGAAGCTGCCAAAGTAGGCACATACCATAACGGGGACAATACATCCAAATGTGATTTTTAACCCTTCAGAAAAGTACTGGCTATAAAAAAAGTTGCTAATTTCCTTGGTCCTCTCCATAGAATAATCAAAAAGCACTTAAAAACAATGTGGAACGAAAAATACTTGCTCAAACTTACAAAAAAAATGTAACCCTGACTCTCTTAAACCCCATAAAATAAGCAAGGGGAGAAGCGGGCTGTTTTTTCAATTTACTGAAAATACGTTTTATTGTGTATTATTTTAGGTTTTTTGTAATATAAATACATTTTGTATAATTCTTTTTCATTTTATTATTGCTTTTAATACAATAATTATATAATTTAGGACGATTTTGAGTTTTAATAAAACTCTACTACCTTGTAAATTCCCTGTTTTTTAAAACAAGAAATAGCCACGATTGCCAAGCAAGATCAGGAATGAAAAGAAGTTGGATTTTCCATATGGCAATTAAAATGAAAATTATTAAAATATGAAACTAAGCCAAAAACAATCCGTATTCCATAATGAGGTGCTCACACGCTTTGACCTGTATAAGAGTCTGTTTTTAACATTGCCCTTTCAACGGGTTCAGCATACGGGAACAATCTTACCCTTCTTTACCACACATTGTGAAAAAGGTATTGAAGAGCATTTGACTCCAGAAAATATTATAGAGAGTTTCTTTGGACAATATGAACAGTATGTGCAAGAGGATGATCGGATGGATTTTCTCTTTCGCATAGTACAATATATTGAGCGGCAGGTGGTCTTGTTTGACGCTGTAGAGGATTCCGCATTTCAGGCGGTTGGCAAGAATGATGAGCTAGGGGTCTTGCAATCCCTCTTTCATCAAGCTAAGGAAAATCCAGTACTCAAAGGAAAGATCGTGGACAAGTTACGGGACTTTTCCGTACGTCTGGTTTTAACGGCGCATCCTACCCAGTTTTACCCAGGACCAGTACTTTCCATTATTACGGATTTAATAAAGGCTTTAAAGACAAATGATCTGTCTAATATACAGTTGCTGTTGCATCAATTGGGGAAAACTCCCTTTATTAATAAAGAAAAGCCCACCCCTACAGATGAGGCCGCGAGCTTAGCTTGGTTTTTAGAAAATGTATTTTACAAGGTGGCTTCTGAGATTCAATCAAAGATTGACAGTGAGTTGGAAGTGCCTATTGAAGACGTGAAGCAATTGATTGAATTGGGCTTTTGGCCAGGAGGAGATCGCGATGGCAACCCTAATGTCACTGCCGAAAGTACCCGGAAGGTCGCTACCATGCTCCGCACCATCTTATTCCGTTGTTACTATCGAGACTTCCGCGTAGTAAAGCGTAGGATAACATTTCGAGGGGTGGAGAAATACCTGGATGTATTACAGCATTTATTTTATGAAAACAGCTTTAATCCACAAGAAAACCCGCAGGATGAGACGGCTAAGATATTAGAGAATCTAAATGCCATTAAAGATGTGCTAAATGCAGATCATGAAGGCCTATTTGTAGAGGTAGTGGAAGATCTAATTCGGAAGGTAGTAACCTTTGGCTGTTATTTTACAACCTTAGATATTCGCCAAGACAGTAGTATTTTAAGAAACACCTTTAATTACCTAGTAGAACATCATGCCGCGACGGGAATTGACCTACCCACTGCTTTAGCATCCGAAGAAGCTTTGCAAAAGGCAATACCTTTTTCAGAATTAACATTAGGCTTTGAGGAGCATGCAGATAAATTGATCTTGGATACTTTACAAGTGATCGATTTATTAAAAGAAATCCAAAAGTCAGGCAGTGAGCGTGCCGCACAACGCTTTATAATTAGCAACTGTCAACAACCATCAGACATCTTAAGCTTGATGCAACTCTTCTTATGGTCAGGCTGGAAGAAAGATCAGCTAACCATAGATTTTGTGCCTTTGTTTGAAACGGTAGATGATCTCTCAAGGGCAGCCGATGTGATGCGTAATCTCTATGCAAACAAGGCCTATGCAGCACATATTAAACAAAGAGGCAACAAGCAGACAATTATGTTAGGCTTTTCGGATAGCACCAAGGATGGCGGCTATTTAATGGCAAACTGGTCTATCTACAAAGCCAAGATTGAGTTGACGACCATTGCTCGCGAATACGATGTAGATCTGGTATTCTTTGATGGTAGAGGTGGGCCTCCTGCCCGTGGAGGTGGTAAGACGCAGAAGTTTTATGCATCTATGGGCCGCGAGATTGCCAATAAGCATATTCAGTTGACTATTCAAGGGCAGACCATAAGTTCTCAGTATGGCTCTTTGGAGACAGCTCAATTTAATATAGAGCAGCTGTTACAGGCTGGCATGCTCTCTGAACTTGCTCAAAAGGATGGCGATACCCTAACTGCTAAACAGAAGTCCATTATTGATCAGATGGCACAGGAGAGCTATAAGAAGTTTATGGGGCTGCGTCAAAATCCCTTATTCCTTAGTTACCTAGAGACATTGAGTCCATTGAAGGAGCTATCAGAAGTTAATATCAGTAGTAGACCTGTGAAACGCAATTCAGGTAAGGAATTGCGCCTTGAGGACCTGCGAGCAATTAGTTTTGTGACGGCTTGGAGTCAATTGAAGCAAAATATACCTGGATTTTACGGTGTGGGCACAGCCTTACGCTGGGCAGAGGAAAACAATCTTTGGTCCTATGTGAAAAATCTTTACGAAAGTTCAGGGATGTTTAAGACCATTATAGACAACTGTATGATGTCGATGACCAAGTCTAACTTTGACATTACTGCATATATGCAAACGGATGAGAAGTTTGGCGATTTCTGGCTGATGCTGCGTGAGGAGTATGAGTTGACAAAAACATATGCCTTGAAGCTCAGCGGTAATGCGGTTCTTATGGAAGATTATCCGGTAGATCGGGCTTCCATTTTAGCACGCGAAAAGATTGTCTTGCCACTTTTGATAATCCAGCATTATGCGATACGCACCTTGCAGTACAGCGATATTTCCGAAGACAAGGAGCGTGCTTATAAAAAACTTATTGCGCGTACGATATATGGTGTGGTGAATGCAGGAAGAAATTTAGCCTAGTATAAGATAAGTATGTTGTTTATTTAACTATTAAATGGAATATTTTCTTATTTTTGTGCTATCATAAATAGTAAAGAGATGAAATTAAATACTTTATTTGTTGCGAGTGTATGTGCAAGCGCGTTGTTTGCTTCTTGTAATCCAAAGACGGCTACAGACAATCAACTGAAATATACACATACAACTTTAGCGGATGGTGATGCTTATCATTTTTACCAAGTAGTAGGTTCGAAAGTTAACTATGAGCTTGATTACGCTACTTCATTTGCGCAATCTGCGAATTCAGCACAGGCTAAGCAAGTGGCTGCAAAGGTTAAGGAAGTTTATGGTGCTATTATTCCATTGATGGATAGTTTAGCTATTGTTAACCATGTTGATTTCCCGATTAAAGGTGCTGAGCGCTTTGTAGCTGCAACCGCAGATTCTACTTCAGCAGCAGCAACTGCTGTAGCGCATACAGACGAGGATTACGTGAAACATGTATTAAAGCAGACTACGGCTGTTAAAACTCAATTTGAGCGTTTAAGCAACAATACCAATGAGGGACTAAGAGATTTCGCTAGAGCACAAATGGCGAATGTGAACGATCTGTTTACACTTGCTGGTGGCAAGGCTGATGCGCATGCAAAACACTAGTTTTTCTTAAAAAATATTTTGAATGCCGCCTCGCTAGTTAATTAGTGAGGCGGCATTTTTTTTACTATTATCTGATGACTTAATCTTAAGTTAATATTGGATTTCTTATTATTGTGCATTACTATGTAACTATTACTTCATCTTTAAAGATAAATCAGTGAGATACGGAGCTATTGATATCGGTTCGAATGCTGTAAGGCTATTGATCGCCGAGATAAACGAAGAAAAACAACCTATTAGTTTTAAGAAGGAAGCCTTGATCCGTGTGCCACTGCGTTTAGGTGATGATGCATTTATCAACCAGCATATTTCTAAAACAAAGTTTGAAAACCTCGTAAAGACTATGCAAGCCTTCCATAATTTAATGGAGGTCTATAGAGTAAGCAATTATATGGCTTGTGCTACCTCAGCCATGCGCGATGCCGACAATGGCCCAGAAATCGTCAAGGCATGCCAAGCAGTAGGTATAGATATACAGATTATCGATGGCGGTCAAGAAGCTGAGATAATCTACAACAGCCATCTGCAAGATAGCATGGAGTCCAATAAGGTCTATTTGTATATAGATGTAGGTGGCGGTAGTACAGAAATCTCCCTCTTTGCCAATAAGCAGTTGATCGCATCCCAATCCTTTAACCTAGGAACCATCCGAATACTAGACAATCAGGATAAGCCCGAGACTTGGGATGAGATGCGCCAGTGGGTGCGTGAGCATACCAAGATGTACAAGGATATACATGGTATCGGTACAGGGGGCAATATCAACAAACTCTCGCGTATTGCCAATGAGAAGCAAGACAAGCCGATGTCCTATGCCAAATTAAAGGCTATATATGATCATCTAAATGGCTATTCTTTAAAGGATAGGATTCAGGTACTAGGTCTTAAGCAGGATAGGGCAGATGTTATTATTCCTGCTGCGGAGATATTTTTAACGATTATGAAGGTCGGACATCTTAAAAATATTGTAGCACCACGGGTAGGCCTGGTAGATGGAATAATTCAGACTTTGATAGCGAGGGACTTACAGAAATAATGCTTTAAAGGCAGTTATTTCCTTTACAATTGTCTCGAAAATATATACATTTGTGCTACAGCAGCCCAGGTGGCGAAATTGGTAGACGTACCATCTTGAGGGGGTGGCGCTCGCAAGGGCATGGCAGTTCGAAT
>JASLCA010000062.1 GCA_030146225.1 Sphingobacterium sp.
TCCAGCGGGTGGGGATAATACCATTACCAAAAATGGCTTACTCCCAAGCTTAAACCTTAAGTATATGCTGAATGCTAAGCAAAACTTACGCTTAGGTGCCAGCAAGACCTATACCTTGCCGCAGTTTAAGGAGCGGGCATTATTCCCATATGAGGAGATTAATGTGGTGTATAAAGGCAATCCATATCTGTATGCATCGGACAACTATAACCTAGACTTGAAATGGGAATTCTTTCCACAGTCTTCAGAGTTAGTATCGGTAACTGCCTTTGGAAAGTATATCAAGAATCCTATAAATGAGATCACGATTAGTTCAGCCACCAATGATATTTCTTATATGAATACAGGTGATAAAGGCTATGTATACGGCTTGGAACTGGAGTTGAAAAAGAATCTTCTACACTTTAATGAGGATAAAGAACGCTTGTCTCTAGGCTTTAACACCGCGTTGATGCGTACTACGCAAAATCTAGATGCGACAAAAGTTAACAGCGAAACTAATGGCCTGTACAACTTGGACGTTAAGGCTAAGTCAGGCTTTACTGGAGCATCCGATGTATTGGTTAATGCGGATATCTCTTACCTAAAGAAGTTTACAGAAAATAGCAGCTTGACAGCCACCTTGCTTTACAATTATTATTCTGACAAGTTGTTTGCCATTGGGGTAAATGGATTGGGGGATCAGGTCGACAAGGGCTTAGGCACTATGGACTTTGTTTTAAAGAGTAAGTTGTCGAAAAGGATAGGCTTAGACCTAACAGCTAGAAATATCCTGAATCCAGAATTCCAGCGCTGGCAAGAGGATGCAACTCCTGTAAAGGTCTTTACCTATAAGCGGGGTGCAAACTTTAGCTTGTCATTGAAATATCAATTGTAAGAAAGAATTAATAAAAAATTAACATGCTATTAATCATATAGATACATAGGACTCGTTTCTTTGATTAATATCTAGGACTAAGATTAAAACTAAAAAAAAATGAAAAAGTCATTTTCTACTTTGTTACTGTTAGCAGCATTATCTTCTTCAGCTGTAGTGTTTACAACATCTTGTAGTGATAAGGATTCTGTAGAGATTCCTGGACAAACTATTGATCGCAATAATTTAAAGGGTGAGGTGAAGTCGGGTGAACATCTTATTTTGGAATCCGGTACGTACAAATTAACAGGTCCATTAACAGTTTTGAGTGGTGGTAAGTTGACCATTAAGCCAGGCGTTATTGTGGAAGCGACTAAGTTTGTGGCTGGGGAGCAGATCCGTTATATTGCAGTAGCACAAGGTGGTCAGCTTTTTTCTGAAGGAACAAGCAGCAAGCCAGTTGTTATGACAGCAGAGGTGAAAGCTCCAGGTTCATGGGGTGGAGTTGTAATCTGTGGTAAAGCCCCTATCAATAAGGGCGCAACTGCAAGTGCAGAGGTTTCCAACTTAACTTATGGTGGTAAAGAGGCAAATGATAACTCAGGCGTAATAAAGTATGTACGTATTGAGTATTCTGGCTATGCCTATACAAGCGAAAAAGAGTTTAATGGTCTTTCTTTATTCGGTGTAGGAAGTGGAACAACGGTAGAATATGTGCAGGTGCACGAAGGATCGGATGATGGATTTGAGTGGTTTGGTGGAACGGTTAACTCTAAGTTCTTAGTAGCCACTTCTAATGAGGATGATCAATTTGACTGGACTGAAGGTTGGAATGGTAAAAACGAAAACTGGTATGGAAAAGAAGGCTTAGGAAGAGGGAATAGAGGTATTGAAGCAGACAACAACTCTTCAGACCATAAGGCAAACCCAATTTCAAACCCAAGCATCAAAAACTTAACCTTAATAGGCTTAGGTACCCAAGGTGCGGAGCCGCAAGCCATTAAGATGCGTGTTGGTACAAATGGAACCTTTGACAATGTGGTCTTAAGCAACTGGAGTGTTGGCTTTGATATTCAGCATGATGAAAGCATCGCCTTTATCAATGCAGGACAATTGAAAGCGACCAATGTACGCTTCGACAATGTTACGACAAAATCAAAAGGTTCTACAACAGCTGGAGCAGCAGTTGATATTACGAAAGTATTTACAGAGAAAGCAGACGCAACAGGAGCGGGCGCTGGTACAGCGGTTCCAGAATGGGCAAAAGGCTGGACTGTAGGTCTATAATATAAAATTAAAGCCAAGGGAAGAGGTCAGCAGCAGTGCTGACCTTTTTTGTTACAGGAGTAGGCGGCCTATAAATAATGCGCTGAGTTGTAGAAGCTATGCAGATAGTTTTGGCATTTACTTCCTAAATTTCTTATCTTCGTTGCAATGGATAATTTTATTGTTTCAGCTCGGAAATATCGCCCAGTAACCTTCGACTCTGTCGTTGGTCAACAGCATATTACAGGTACCCTAAAAAATGCTATCCACAATAATCAATTGGCGCAGGCCTTTTTGTTTTGTGGACCGCGTGGAGTTGGTAAGACAACCTGTGCCCGGATTTTGGCAAAGACAATAAATTGTGTAAATGTATCCGAGTCTGTAGAGGCTTGTGGAACATGTGACAGCTGTCAGGCATTTCAAAATGGAATTTCCTTTAGCATACATGAACTGGATGCAGCATCTAATAACTCTGTGGATGATATTCGGAGCTTAATAGAGCAAGTCCGTATACCACCTCAGACTGGTAAGTATAAGATTTATATTATCGATGAGGTGCATATGCTTTCTCAAGCGGCCTTTAATGCTTTTCTAAAGACATTGGAGGAACCACCGTCCTATGCTATTTTTATATTAGCGACTACCGAAAAGCATAAAATCCTACCTACCATTCTCTCGCGTTGTCAAATCTTTGATTTCAACCGCATTAAGGTTGAAGACATGGCCTTGCACTTAGCAAATATTGCCCAAAAGGAGGCGATAAGCTATGAGGATGATGGCTTACATATTATTGCGCAGAAAGCGGATGGGGGACTGCGGGATGCTTTATCCATGTTTGATCAAATCGTTAGCTTTTCCAATAAAAACGTTACCTATCAATCTGTAATTGATAATCTAAATATATTGGATTATGATTACTACTTTCAGCTGGTCGACTGTATTGCGAAGGAAGATGCGGCGCAAGCCCTGCTGATCTTTGACAAGGTGTTGAACAATGGCTTTGATGGGGGACATTTTATGGGTGGGCTTTCCACGCATTTGCGGAACCTATTGGTGGCTAAAGAAGCTGCTACCTTAAGACTTTTGGAAGTTAGTGAAACGATTAAAAAAAGATATTTAGAACAATCACATGCCTTGAGTGCTGGATTAATCCTTTCCGCACTGAATATTGCAAATCAATGTGAGATAAATTATAAAACAACTAAAAATCAACGTCTGCAGGTGGAGTTGGCACTCTTAAAGATGTGTCATATTGCGGCTGCAATACAACTGAGTAGACAGGGTAGTTTTGTTCCTTCAGCAAGTGTTGAAGAAAAAAAAAAACGACCTGAACCAAGCCTAGCTAAGCCAAGTGCCCCGGTAGCCGCAGCTGCGGTCCCAAGCCCTGGGAAATCGCCAGCGCTTCCTACTCCAAGGCCAGCGCAAGTTAATCCTGTACAGCCTGCTGCTTCAGCCCAGCAAGTAGCAGTAGAAGCTCCTGTCGCCAAAAAGGGCTGGGGAAAGATCGCCTCTTCAATCAGTACGCCCAACCTCAATAATATATTTGATGAAAAGCCAGTAGAAGAGGTTGCAGAAATTGATCTAGTGGCTGGCAATGAATTTCGGGAGGTTACCTTAAATAGTTTTCTCTCCAAGTGGAATGAATTTGCCGAGACCCTTAAGCAAAGCAGTAAGATTACGCTTTATACCATTATGAGCGCTAGCACACCTCGCTTAAATGGTACGACCATTGAGGTGGATGTAGAGAATGGCGTACAGATGGAAGAGCTGAAGCTGGGGAAAATCGACATGTTAAACTTCCTGCGTGTAGCCTTGAATAACTTTGCGCTAGATATAGAGGGCGTTCAGGTAGAGGTAACCAAGGTGCGTAAGCCTTATACTTCTCAAGAAAAATATCAAGCTATGCTCGCTAAAAACCCAGCATTGGACACGCTTAGAAAAGCATTTAATCTAGGGTTGAGCTAAAAGCCTATTACTTTTATTATCTTTGCATTCGAGTTTGGAAACCAGTGGTTTTTTGACTTTTATTTTTAAATTTTTACATATTCATAATGCAAAACTTCCAACGAAGAGATCGAGGCGAAAAAAGAGAGTCAAACCAAATGGTATTTGGTATCCGTGCCGTTATTGAAGCGATAGACAGTGGCAAGGAGATTGAATCGCTATTTGTGCAACGTGGACTAGGTGGAAGCTTGGTTTTGGAGCTCAAAGCCTTACTGAAAGAGCAAAATCTAGGCTTTCAGCAAGTGCCTATCGAGAAATTAAACCGCCTTACGGCTAAAAACCACCAAGGTGTTGTCGCATTTATCTCGCCAATAACCTACCAACATATTGAGGATGTATTGCCAGCTATCTTTGAGGCAGGCCAAACGCCTTTGTTGTTGATGCTAGATGGAGTTACAGATGTCCGCAATATGGGAGCAATTGCCCGTACCGCAGAATGTGCAGGTGTACATGCGATTATTGTTCCAAAGAAAGGTTCCGCAGAGATAAATCCGGATGCCATCAAAACTTCAGCTGGAGCTTTGTATAAGATCCCCGTATGTAGAGAAGATTCCTTAAGACGTATAGGTAAGTTTTTGATTGACTCGGGTGTTCAGCTTGTGGTCAGTACCGAAAAGACGGATGATTCTATCTATGATGTGGATTATACTGGCCCTACTTGTGTGGTGATGGGAGCAGAGGATGTCGGTGTATCCGATGATCTGCTACGCATGTCAGACAAGCTGGCTAAGATCCCGATGACAGGTACTATTGGTTCCTTAAACGTTTCGGTGTCCGCTGGAGTAGTAATCTACGAGGCGATTAGACAGCGTAGTAAGTAAGCTATACATTGAAAAAGCATATAACTAGACAGCTTCGGCTTTATCGTTATGTCTTTTATAAAGAAACTCTTGTAGACCCACAAGAGCACTTTTGGTCTTTCCTAGGTGCTTTTGTGGGTATTTTTAGTATTGCATTTTTACAATCCTTTCATCTCCCAGAGTTAGAGAATATTTTCTTAATTGGTTCTTTTGGGGCTTCCTCGGTTTTGGTCTATGGTGCTATTCAGAGTCCCATGGCGCAGCCCAGAAATATATTGGGTGGGCACGTGGTCTCCGCACTGGTTGGGGTGACTGTTGCGCAGCTATTGCCCGATATAATTTGGCTGACCGCACCCTTAGCGGTGGCATCTTCAATCGTCTGTATGCAAATCACACGGACAATGCATCCTCCAGGTGGCGCTACAGCACTCATTGCGGTCACTGGTGGGACTAAGATTGCTAGCTTGGGGTATTGGTATGTTTTGTCTCCTGTCTTTTCAGGGGCCTTAATTCTGATGCTTGTGGCTTTGGTCTTTAATAACATTACTTCAAAGCGACACTATCCCGTCAAAAGCTCCAGGCTTCGTCTTTCTCGAAGACGTCAGTTAAAGCGCAAGCGCTAATTCCAGATTTCAGTTATCCACATAATGTTAACAACCTTTGTGAATTGTTGGTAGGCCGACATTCGCTCTCCTGTTGAAAAGAGCAAGGTATAGCTCTTGGCTCAGTTTCATGCTGAGTTAGG
This sequence comes from Sphingobacterium sp., assembly GCA_030146225.1. GTDB lineage: Bacteria > Bacteroidota > Bacteroidia > Sphingobacteriales > Sphingobacteriaceae > Sphingobacterium. The sequence goes on from JASLCA010000062.1 coordinate 5,672, forward strand.
CACTGTATTTAGCTTAATAAAGCAGCTCTAGCACCCACTAGGCCTGCTATTATGAGTTGTCCACATAATGTTAACAAGATATGTGGATTGTTGAGAAGTGGAAATCCTTTTATCCTGTAATTGTAATGTGCTTATTAATAGATCGTATGTTGGCAGAATGATTTAAGCTTAGAACTGATTAATTCTCGGATGTAGCGCAATGGTGTAGGGCTGCTCGGCTTTTATCCACAGGTTGTTAATAAAGACTGTGGATAACCTTTATTTGGCATTTAAATGGGGCTATTTATGTTTTAGCTGGTCTAGGTTATAGGGAAGGAGGCCTTTTTATATCTTTGGATTACCTTGTTTGCGGGATTAGGAGCATGATTTTCATTTGGCATATTGACTTATGCACATATTGTGGATAAACTTTGTGGATTGTTAGGAGGGCTTGTTGAGAGCTTCTTGGCAGGGCTTGTTAAGCGTATTGATAAGGCTACAGCAAAGTTGGTTATAGCAGCTGCTGTAAGGGCCTTGCAAGCTTTGTGCTTATTAACAGCGTAGCTTGACCGAGTTAAGCAGCTTTGTCTGTTGAAATAGATGCATATCCTGCTATTAAATGCTGTGGATAAACTTTGTGGATTGTTAGGAGGGCTTGTTGAGAGCTGCTTGGCAGGGCTTATTAAGCGTGTTGATAGGACTACAGCGAAGTTGGTTATAGGGGCTGCTGTAAAGGTCTTGCAAGCTTTGTGCTTATTAACAACGTAGCTTGATGGAGTTAAGCAGCTTTGCATGTTGACTTATGCACATAATGTTAATAACTGTTGTGGATTGTTAATAAGGCGAAAACGGAGAAAGCTTTCTAAACAAAAATAGCCAGAACGATAAGTTCTGGCTATTTGATAATATGCTATGGAAACTAGTACTTAGATCCAGCGCGTTTTCCAGAGAAATCTCTGAAACCACCGCCACCTTCTCTGCGTTCACCGCCACGGCTTGAAGAACTTGAACGTTCGCCACGACCGCCACGATCACCACCGCTGCGCTCTCTACGCTCGCCACCGCCACTACGGCCTCCGAAACCACTGCCTCCACGAGGTCTACCACCACTAGGACGGCCAGAACCTTCAGCACGGTCACCAGAAACCTCAATGCGTACTTGACGACCATTGAAATCAATCTCTTTAAAGCCATCGAAAACTTTGTTTACTTCAGCATCTTCTACTTCAAAGAAAGTAAACACACCTTTTAAATCAATTTTTCCAATAGATTTTCCAGAAATCTTAGCTGTATTACAGATGAAGCCAAGCATGTCTCCACGGCTAAACTCATCTACAGAACCTAAGTTCATAAATAGACGTGTGAAACCTGTAGATCCTGAACGGCTACCACGCTCGCCACGCTCACCGCGTTCTGGGCGTTCTCCTCGCTCACCACGACCGCTATCACGCGCATCAATGTTAAGGTCAGGAGCATTTTGGTAATATTCTAAGAAACGGTTGAATTCTAAAGAAGCGAAACGTTTCATAATATCTTCCTTAGATAAATCTTCCATACTTTCCATAATTTTTGGAAGGAAAGGAGCGATTTTGTCTTCGTCGATAGCTACGTTACGTACTTTATCCACGATGGATAAAAGTTGTTTTTCGCAAACTTCAGGGCCTTGTGGTACTAGTTTCTTCTCGAAAGATTTACCAATAATCTTTTCGATGTTACGGATCTTGTTTAATTCTTTAACGTTAACTAAAGAAAGCGAGATACCAGTTTTTCCTGCACGAGCAGTACGTCCTGAACGGTGTGTGTAGTTTTCAACCTCATCTGGAAGAGAGAAGTTAATTACGTGTGTCACATCATTCACGTCAATACCACGCGCTGCAACATCAGTAGCGATAAGCAACTGAAGACTACGATCACGGTAGCGTTTCATTACTTTATCACGTTGTTGTTGAGAAAGGTCACCGTGCAGTGAATCTGCATTATAACCATCACGAACTAAAGCTTCCGCAACTTCTTGCGTTTCGATTTTAGTACGACAGAAAACAATACCGAAAATTTCTGGATAGAAATCCACAATACGTTTGAACGCCGCATATTTATCTTTAGCCTTAATTAAATAATACTGGTGCTCAATGTTTGCATTACCTGTGTTTTTTGTACCTACGGTAAGCTCAACAGGGTCGGTCATATACTTTTGGGCAATACGACGTACCTCTCTAGGCATGGTTGCAGAAAACAACCAAGTTTTTTTAGTGTCTGGAGTTTCAGAAAGGATATTATTAATATCTTCTTGGAATCCCATGTTTAACATCTCATCAGCTTCATCCAATACGACGTATTGTACTTTTGAGAAGTCAATGGCTTTGCGGCCAATAATGTCTAGCATACGTCCAGGAGTAGCAACTACTATCTGTACACCACGACGGATTTGACGCAATTGATCAGAAATGTTTGCTCCACCATATACAGCAACAACATGAACGTTGTCTAAGTATTTAGCGTATTTTTCGATGTCTTTCGCGATCTGTAGACATAGCTCGCGAGTAGGACATAGTACTAATGCTTGCGGGTGTTTTTGAGTAAAGTCAATTAACTCTAATAAGGGTAGACCAAATGCCGCGGTCTTTCCCGTGCCGGTTTGGGCTAATCCGACTAAATCGTCGTTACCAGTCAATAAAACAGGAATGGCTTTTTCCTGAATAGCAGATGGTTTTTCAAAACCAATCTCTGTGATGGCATTAACAACTTCATGACGGATTCCCAATTCTAAAAATGGGTTCATGAAATAAAATATACAATAGGCTATATTGCCTAAGGCGGTGCAAAGATAGGGAAAATTATTTAATTACTATAATATTAATTCGTTACATATTAAAATGCTGTAGCTGATCATTGACTTTTCATGCCGTAGTGAGATAGAATCTTAGCATTTTAGCTGTTTTGATTTATATAAAGTTAAATGTTCCGCTGCTTAGCATCTGCTTAAATTCAGCCTTTACAGCAGGGCTTCTGCCGAGTCTGTTGTAGTCTATTTGTAGCCTTTTATTTGCTCCTGTAGGCTTAGTTGGCGCGCAATTAATGCCCATAAAAAAAGCCTCCCATCTGGGAGGCTTTTCTATGTTACTCACAAGTAAGCATGCTTACTTATCAATCTTTTGGTATTGCCTAGTAAAGCGTGAATTCAACACGACGGTTTGCTTGGCGACCTTCAGCTGTTGCATTGGTAGCAATAGGCTGGGTTGGGCCGTAGCCAGTAGCTTCGATACGAGAAGCGTTAGCACCTTTAGAAACCAAGTAAGATTTAACTGACTCCGCTCTTTCTTTCGATAAGCGTAAGTTCAATTGCATAGAGCCTGTGTTATCTGTGTGTCCAGCTAATTTTAAGCTAAAGTTTTTCTGAATTAATAAAGCAGCTACTCTGTTTAATGATGCATAAGATTTAGAACGGATAGTAGCTTTACCTAAATCAAATTCAAGATTTTTAATCGCTTCGTT
>JASLCA010000063.1 GCA_030146225.1 Sphingobacterium sp.
GTATTCAATTGCTATGCTGCTATATAAATTGGTTGAGTTTTGAATCTAATTAAAATGGAGTATTAGATTCAAAGCATGTCTGTAAAGAAATGGAGAAAATAAATCAAAAACAAGTGTTGGCAGGACTTTTCCGATTTATAGCCTAATTACTTTGTTTTACAGAATTTTGAGGATAATTTTGAAGCTATAAATTGTTTTTTTTATTGTAACAAGAAAACTGATTTCTTGTGGTTTAATATGTGTCTTGAATCTTTAGGAATTTAATAGTTATGACGCTAGCTTACATGGCTTATTTGGCAACAGCTCTAATGGTAAAATATATTTTATTTTGGCATTGAGCTTTGCGGATTAGCATTAGGCGATCTCCCCTTTAAGGGATATCATAATAGCTAATATAGCGTACGATGCTATTGGCGCGCTTGTTTATATAGGCGGATGGCCTTCTGGCATCCCATTTCTGGGGGCTGGGCAAGATGGCAATGATTAGGGCCGCTTCTTTCTTAGTCAAACTTTTTGATGACTTATTAAAGTAATACTGGGTTGCTGCTTCTGCACCATAGACTCCTTGGCCCATCTCAATCACATTGAGGTATACTTCTAAGATTCTTTTCTTGGACCAAAAGACTTCTATAAGCACCGTAAAATAGGTTTCTAAGCCTTTCCTAAACCAAGAACGTCCTGGCCATAGAAACACATTTTTAGCTACTTGCTGGCTAATTGTACTACCTCCACGTAGTTTTTTGCCTTCTTGATTTTTCTCAAAGGCTTCTATAATTGCTTTGGTGTCAAAGCCGTTATGCTTGAGGAAGGTCGCATCCTCCCCCGCAATGGCTGCGCGCTTAAGGTTGTCCGAGAGTTCAGCATAAGGCATCCACTTTTTTTCAATCTTCCATTCCTTGCCATCCATCTTGCGTTCCACTGCGCGTTGTAGTTGTAGATAGGTTACTGGAGGATTCATAACAATTAATAGGAGTACCCAGAAGAGGGTAAACCCAATAAAGCTAAAGAGAATACGGAATATCCAAATGCCAATCTTCTGCTTTGTGCTAGACGTGCTAGTCTTTTTTTTGCTGTATTTTGATGTTGTGGAGCGTTTCAATGCCATTGTTGTTGGTTTGACAAGACAAAGCTATAGGAAATTTGTGGAAAAGCTATAAGATTCTTTATTGACATTTGTCATACATGAAATTCTAGCAAAAGGAATACCTTTGCAGTCTATGGCAGTGAAACTTTATAACCCATTTTTAGATTTCAAATTTGATAATCACACCTGTTTTTTAACTGGAGCGCCTTTGGCATCTGATAAAGAGCAAATTCCTGTATTTCCCAATTGGATGATGCGGTCTTTTGACTTGGAAGAACGTCCATTTAAGATGTTGGATGAAAACATAGTCACCTATAAGAGTTTAAGCTTGCCCTGTTCTACGCTTGTTAATGAGGCTTTGAATAGCGTTGAAGCTGCGGTGGAACAGGCAATGGACCTGGGCTATGCCGGTGTTAAGGAGCTGCCACAGGAAGTTTTATTTCAATGGGTCGCCAAGATCTTGTACGGGGTTGTCTTTAATGAAATAAAATCTGGTGTGCGTCAAGCTACCCTTTCGGGCGAGGATATGAATTTCTCTCAAGCCTTAGTGCATAAGTTTCGGAGCCTGCATAATATGTTGCAGTCGCTGGTGCTTCCTATGGAATTTGAACATCAAAACCCCTTTAGCATCTTGGTATTGCCTGTGGATAACCCTGTGGATACCTTTAATTATAGGGATGAGATAAATACCCTTGTCTTTTCCTTGCGTATGAAAGACTTTGCGATTATTGCCACCTTGCAGGATAATGGTACGCATGCTATCTATCATGAGGATATCTTAACTAAGATTCAGGGTAAGGTTTTGCATCCAATACAGTTTGAAGAGCTATGTGCACGTTATTTTTATTCGGCTTATCTTTTTAACCGACTGCCAGAATACAGCTTTATGGAAACGCCCGATAAGGTTTTTGTAGAGCCTATGCCTTTAAATGATTGGACCTTAAAGCCTATCTTCGATCCTTGGCAGGTAAAGACCTATGGGCAGGTATTGGAAAATTTTTGGAAGCCATGGGGATATACACTTTTCGAGATTATTAAAAATCCAGAAGAGCCGATGAGCTTTTTACTGGATGCGGAGTCCCAATTTAAAGTGATAACAGACTTACCTCCAGCAGGGAATGTTGTATAAAAAAAACTCGGAGTCTTAAGACTCCGAGTTTTTTATTTTATAAAGAGGCTTTCACAATCTCCATAGCCTTGTCAATGTCGGCAATGGTCGCTGTTAGATGTGGACGGAAACGAATGCTCGTTTCGCCACAGCCTAGAATAATTAATTTTTGGCTAAAGGCTTTGTCTACAAAAGCATCTCTTTGCGCTACGGTATCAAAGTCAAAGGAAACCAACAAGCCTAATCCTCGCGCATTGCTTAAGTTTTTATGGCTGTTTACAAGTTCTTTAACCTTGTCAAGCAAGTACGTACCAGTTTTATCGGCTTTCTCCACTAGGTTTTCTTTCTCAATAACTTCTAAGATCATCTTGAAACGTAACATGTCCACAAAGTTTCCACCGAAGGTTGAGTTAATACGGCTGGATTCTTTAAAGACGTGGTTTTCTACCTGATCCAGCTTTTCACGGTTGGCAAGTATTCCACAAACCTGAGACTTTTTACCAAAGGCAATAATATCTGGAACAATATCATAATGCTGATAAGCCCACATCTTGCCCGTCATGGCTAGGCCTGTCTGCACCTCATCCAAAATCAATAGGATTTCGTGCTTGTCGCAGATTTCACGTAGCTTTTTGAAGAACTCCTTGCGGAAGTGATTGTCCCCGCCTTCAGCTTGAATAGGCTCAATAATTAAGCAAGCTACTTCATTTGGAGATTTCTCTAATGCAGCTTCGATTTGTTGAATAGCCAATTTCTCCTGTGCGATGGTTTCGTTAATCGATTCTTCGGTCAAAGGAAAGTTCAACTTAGGATTTGTAATCCTTGGCCAGTCGAATTTCGGGAAATACATAAACTTCCTAGGATCTTTGGTATTGGTCAAAGATAAGGTGTAGCCCGATCTACCATGAAATGCTTGTTTAAAGTGAATCACTTGGGAGCCTTCTTTATCAATTCCACGTGAAATATTTAATCTAGTCTTCCAGTCAAAAGCAGCTTTCAATGCATTTTCAATAGCTAATGCACCTCCATCGATAAAAAAGCAATAGTCTAAGCCTTTAGGCATAGCTACACGTGCAAAGGTATCGACCACATCTCCATAAGCAGATGGATAGGTATCTGACATTGCCGGCTTGTTAACAGCCATCTTGCCTAAGAAATCCTGCTGCGCTACAATATGTGGGTGATTATAACCAATTGGAGAGGATGCAAACATGCTGAACATGTCCATGTATTCGTCGCCATTTTTATCCTTAATATAGGAGCCATGTGAGTTTTCTAAATCTAGCTCGATAGGAAATCCATCGGCTAATATATGTTTTGCTAATTCTTGATGTAATGTTCTCATAATTATAAATCAAATTTAATGCCCTGTGCAAGTGGTAAGCCTGTACTGTAGTTTATGGTATTGGTTTGTCTTCTCATATAGGCTTTCCAAGAGTCAGAACCTGACTCACGTCCACCACCTGTTTCTTTTTCGCCGCCAAATGCGCCGCCGATTTCTGCCCCTGAGGTACCGATGTTTACATTGGCAATGCCACAATCGGAACCATTTTGGCTTAGGAATAATTCTGCTTCGCGCAGGTTGCTCGTCATAATGGCCGAAGATAATCCTTGTGCTACAGCATTCTGCAAGGCTATCGCATCCTGTACTTCGCCTTTGTATTTTATAAGGTATAAGATAGGAGCAAAAGTTTCTGTTTGTACAATGTTGAAATGATTTTCTACTTCAGCAATAACGGGTTGTACATAACAGCCGCTTTCATAGCCAGCACCTGATAAAGGACCGCCAGCTACTAGCAATGTTCCACCTTCTTCTTTAATCTTAACAATAGCATCTGAATAATTTTTAACGGCATCAGTGTCGATTAAAGGCCCCATATGATTATTGGTATCCAATGGATCGCCAATTTTGATTTGCTTGTAAGCTTCTACGAGTGCCTGTTTCACCTGATCGTAAATTTCTTCATGAACGATAAGACGTCGCGTACTCGTACAGCGTTGACCTGCGGTGCCCACTGCGCCAAAGACTGCACCAATTATGGTCATCTTTAAGTCTGCTTGTGGCGTTACGATAATTGCATTGTTTCCTCCTAGTTCTAACAAAGAGCGACCTAGACGGTTGGCTACTGTTACGGCTACTTGCTTGCCCATACGGGTAGAACCTGTTGCCGAGACTAATGCAATACGGCTGTCTTCTGCTAACCACTTACCAACTTCCGCATCCCCAGTTAATAAAGAAGAGATACCTTCTGGCAAATCATTCTCCTTTAAAACGTCTGCTAGAATCTTTTGGCAAGCTACTGCGCATAAAGGGGTTTTCTCACTGCCCTTCCAAACAATAACATCCCCACAGATCAATGCCAATGCAGCATTCCATGACCAAACCGCCACAGGGAAGTTAAAGGCAGAGATAATTCCGACAATGCCCAACGGATGGTATTGCTCATACATGCGGTGAGAGGGACGTTCAGAATGTATGGTGAAGCCATATAATTGGCGAGACTGGCCTACGGCAAAGTCACAGATGTCAATCATCTCTTGTACTTCTCCCAGTCCTTCTTGATAGGATTTTCCCATCTCGTAGGATACGAGCTTGCCTAACACATCTTTTAAGGAGCGAAGCTTGTCGCCTAATTGACGTACAATCTCCCCGCGCTTAGGTGCAGGAATATCAGACCATATCTTTTTAGCATTTTCAGCCGACTTTAATACTTGATCGTAATCACTTCTAGTGGAGGATCGTACCTGTCCAATGACGTTGCCGTCCACAGGAGAATGCGATGTAATCTTTTCGCCTTGCGCAAACCAATTGCTACCCGTTGATGTTCCATCAACTAAAGTGTCGATGCCAAGTGCTTTTAATTCTTTCTTTATCATGAGGAGGTTTATAATGTTCTATGATTTCCTAAAAATAATGAATTTTATTTGTAATAATAAAATTTTAAGTGTGAAATATTTTATATTTTTATTTTGTTAACGAATAATGCTTGTCTTATGAAGAGTATAAACATCGATTATTATCAGCTTGATGAGCTGTTTTCCGCAGAACATAAGTTGGTTCGCGAGAGTGTGCGTGCCTTTGTCAATTCGGATATAAAGCCGATTATAGAAAATAGCGCCCAAGAGCATAAGGAGATTCCTGACTTAATGAAGAAACTAGGCGCTATAGGAGCCTTAGGTCCTTATATACCGGTGGAGTATGGAGGAGTAGGCTTGGATCAGATTTCTTATGGCTTAATTATGCAAGAATTGGAGGCTGGGGATTCCGCCGTTCGCTCGGCGGCCTCGGTGCAATCTTCCTTAGTTATGTATCCCATTTATACCTATGGCTCGGAAGCCCAAAAGCAGGCATGGCTACCAGGGCTTGCTAAAGGAGAGTTGGTAGGAGCCTTTGGCCTGACCGAGCCCAACCATGGATCGGATCCTGCTGGCATGGAAACCCGCTTAACTAAGGATGGGACTGGTTATCGATTAAATGGGGCTAAGATGTGGATTACCAATGCGCCTATTTGTGATATTGCGGTGGTTTGGGCAAGGGATGAGGAGGGCAAGGTAAGGGGAGTGCTTGTACCAAAGGAGGCTGAGGGCTTTAATCGGGTTGAAACCTTGGGTAAATGGTCCTTGCGCGCTTCGCGAACAGGGGAGCTGGTTTTTGATAATGTATATATTCAGGAGTCGGATATTCTACCAGGGGTAAGTAGTATGCGTGGACCTTTGTCTTGTCTTAACTCGGCACGCTATGGCATTTCATGGGGAGTGATTGGGGCTGCGGTAGATTGTTATCAGACCGCTGTGAAATATGCCTTGGAGCGGGAGCAGTTTGGAAAACCTATTGCGGCTTTTCAGTTGCAGCAAAAGAAACTAGCGGAGATGTTAACCGAGATTACCAAAGCACAACTGCTTTCTTGGCGTTTGGGTGTATTGAAAAATGAAGATAGGGCTACTCCACAGCAGATATCCATGGCAAAAAGGAATAATGTAGCGATGGCTTTGCAGATTGCCAGAGATGCACGTCAAGTTTTGGGTGCAATGGGCATAGTAGGGGATTACCCGATTATGCGGCATATGATGAACCTGGAGTCTGTGATTACCTATGAAGGTACACACGATATTCATTTGCTAATAACGGGACAAGATATTACCGGCATCCCTGCATTTTAAGAATTGTTTGCCTAGGTATTGTAAAGCTTCCTTATATATAAGGAAGCTTTGTTTTATTGAGGTCAATCCTTATCCTATATATATAGGTACTCAGATTGATTCATCGTATACTATTATAAGGCCTCACTTTGCTATATGCCTGCTTTAGCAATAGCTATTATAAATACTTTCTTTAAAATCCAGCTGAGGTATACGATTTTTTGTTTCCATACGTTTATACTGTTCAAGTGTAAAGGCCTTG
>JASLCA010000069.1 GCA_030146225.1 Sphingobacterium sp.
TCGGAATACCACTGAATTTACAGATACCGATGGGAATATCAATCGCATTCCAGAAGGGGATAACAATGGTCCACATGAACTGAAATATGGAGAATTTAGTCCAGAAGGAGTGCCTGTGGAAGGTAGCGCGTTTAAACAGTTTAAGAAAACTACAAAAAGTACCTTGTTTCCTGTCTTAAACATTGGCTTAGCCGTTCCAATAAATAAGAATAGTTCCTACAATGGCCGCTATCTAAGTGCCGTGATTAGAACGCAGTTTAACTTTGCAATGGATGAAAATTTAGACGGCTATGATCCAGTAGGACCTGATGGCAATCGCCGCTCCGAAGCCAAGAACGATATGTATAACTTTACCGCTTTAGGAATTAAGTATACGTTTTAAAATACGATTTCCCCTCCCGGCCAAGGCCGCTGTAGGCGTCTTCAATAAGAACTTAATTTGAGCAGCAAGTTCATCCTTAACCCAAGGATGCTTGCTGCTCAAATTGTATAGGATATCCATACAATTGACCACAGAAGCCACCGGAGCATCCTTGGCAATAAGCCACCTAAAGCTATGTTCTATAATATGTTCCTCCTGTTCCTCGCTATGCTCGATAGGGCTTTTGCGTTCAGTCGCTAGCATAAGCAGCTTGCTATAGCTTCGGATACATGACCAGTTGTGCTGTACAGGTAAATAGTCCAGAAACTTTAAGTAAAAGCCCTGAAGTAGGCTAGGCTCATTAAGCACAATATGCTCCAAGAGCCAAGCTGCCCGAAAGGCCGTTTGCTTATGTGGATCCATGCTAGCTGCCAACAAGTCTTCACAACTGATACCTTGCTGAATTATAAGTGCTTCTGTATACTGGCTCATGGGATAGTTGCGGAACTCCTGCAACAGAAAGGTCTTTACTTGAAGACTACTCGCCATAGAATTTAGGATTGAAGTTGACCAAAAAAAGTTGTTGTGTAGCCCGCGTGACCGCCGTATAGAGCCAGCGTAAGAAATCCGTATTTAGCATCTCATCATTTAGATAGCCCTGATCCACAAATACACAAGGCCACTGTCCGCCCTGAGCTTTATGGCAGGTGATGGCATAGGCAAACTTTATCTGCAAGGCATTGTAATAGGGGTCTTTCTTAATCGCCTCCAACCGATCCTTCTTAGCAGGGATGTCTGCGTAGTCTAGGGCTATGGATGCATAGAGCTCTTGTTGTTGCGCATAGGGCAGGCTAGGGGCATCTACGTAGATGCTATCCAGCAATACCCTACAGGTGATGGGGTCAAGCTCATCATCATCCAAGAAGTCCAAGGCAATGTCCGCAAAGCGAAAGCCATGTTGCTCATGCATATTGGTAACCTTTCGGATGCTGGCCAGATCCCCATTGGCGATAAAGCCTGTATTGGCTTCATCATGCTGTTGCAGCCAGTAGTAGTTGTTGCGGACCACCATTATTAAGTCGCCTCCCGTAATCTCTTCTTCTCGAAAGAGGATCTGATTGCGAATATGCTTGTTGTACAGGTTTGCAGACTTATTGGAGCGGCAGATAACTATGGTATTCTCCATATCAAACTCGTGATAGCTGTAGTGTAAGCCCTCAATCAATTTCTCCCCATTCATGCGGAAGATATCATTGAAGCCTTTGGTATGCAGCTGTGGAAAGGGGAGTTGATCCTGCTGATCATCCCGAATATCGTTTCGGATCTTGGTGGCATTGTAGAGAATCCCCGATTCTTGCTTCTGCCGAACCACCTCTTGCAGCTCATAGTGAAAGACCCGCAAAGCATAATTGGAGCCTATATGTCCAGGATCCAGTGCGGGGCTGTCCAGCATGCCAATAGGCGGCAGCTGAGCGGTATCCCCTACAAACATTAAGGAACAGTTCTTGCCCGACTTTACATAGCTGATCAAGTCATGCAACAAGCTTCGGGAGAAGAATTGTACCCCATCATCTGAGATCATAGAGGCCTCATCTATAATAAATAAGGTGTCCTCATGTTGATTGTCAGCTAAGACAAAATCCAGCTCAATGCTGGCAGCCGTCTTCTTGCGGTAAATCTTCTTATGTATCGTAAAGGCTTTTCTACCCGCATAATGACTCATCACCTTGGCTGCTCGCCCGGTTGGAGCCAGCAGTACACTTCGCTTGCGGAGGCTAGGCAGTGTCTTTACCAAGGCCGAAATAATTGTGGTCTTACCCGTACCTGCATAACCCTTTAGGATAAAGCAGTGGGCGGGGTTAAAGTTGCTCAGGAACTCTTCTAAAAGCGCAAATGCTGCTAATTGTTGTTTCGTGGGAGGCCAATTGAACTGTTGAATAAGAAGATTCTGAATAAGCATCTTCAAAGTTATCCAAAAGGTTGATCAATTCAATTGGAAAAGCTAATTTTGTTTAGCTCAGTTCTATGCTGAGCCCTATTACATATTACATGAATTATACAGCAAAGAACTTTCAACTGCATTACCTGCCGAGCTATAAATTATTGGTAAAAACTGACTTTCTGCAGGATAGCCTGATGGTCTTAAATGCCGAAAATGAGTTGGTAGCGCTGTACAGCTACCCCTCAGACAGTCCAAATGGCGAGGCAATGAAGCTTTTGGGATTGCCTTTTCAACAGGTTTATATCAATATCCCCTTGCAAAGCATGGTTTTTGTGCCATCCGATGTGTATGAAGAAAAGGATAAGGGCTTATATCAGACCTTTCAGCTTGATGACAATGCCGATCGTACTAAAAGCTTAGCATTGGCATCACTGGCCGTAACGGTATGTTATCAGTACGACCTCTTGCTGCATAATCGCTGGCGTAAGATCTTCCCAGAAGCCAAGTTTGTAAGCGATTTTCAGCTGGTATTAGACCATGTGCAGACCCATGTGCCTATGCAAGGCATAGTCTTAGGGGCGCACTTTAGAGATGTGCAGGTAGACCTCTACTGTTTTATTGATGGTCAGTTCCAATTGTATAACAGCTTTGAGATTGCATCGGCCGATGATTTAAAGTATTTTGTCTTAAACCTCTTACAGACCTTAGGCATTAAAAACAAGGCGGATAAATTTATTTATTCAGGCATTGCTGCCCAGCATGAGTTTAATGACATTTTTGCCCGCTTTGCAGACGAGTCCATCTTCCTAACTCCACGTACAGTAGTCGCTTGCCCAGCGGAGGTCCCAGTTGAAGAGTTGGAGGCTATGAATCTACTCTTAGATGCACCGCTATGCGTATAATCTCAGGAAAACATGGTGGATTGCGACTAAACCCACCGGCCAACCTGCCGGTACGCCCCACCACAGACCTTGCTAAAGAAGCCCTTTTTAATATCTTAGACAATAAGATAGACATTGAGGCCTCTGATTGCTTAGACTTATTCGCAGGAACAGGCAATGTAAGCTATGAGCTTAGTTCACGGGGCGCAGCCTCCGTACTGGCCGTAGACCTCCACTTTAAATGTGTGCAATATATTCAGCAGACAGCTGAAAAGATGAAGATGGAAGGCTTAAAAGCCCGTAAGGCCGATGTGCTAAAGTTTATTGCAAAGCCTGCGGGAAGCTTTGACTTTATCTTTGCAGATCCACCGTATGACCTGCCAAGTTTACCGCAATTGGCAAACAACATTTTGACCTCTGGCTTGTTAAGGGAGGGAGGGCTATTGGTTATTGAACATCCATCCAATAGACAGTTGGAAGAGGCCGCAGGCTTTTTAGAAACCCGAAAGTATGGGTATTCCTCTTTTAGCTTTTATCATGCGGCTAAGCCAGCTTAATATTTAAAATTAAAACGATGAAAACAGCTGTATTTGCAGGATCATTTGATCCCTTCACCTTTGCACATCAGGACCTGGTGGAACGTGGATTATTAGTATTTGACAAGATTATAATTGGGGTGGGGGTCAATCCTTCTAAAAAGGGGTTGATGGACTTCGATGATCGGGAAGCCGCCATCGCGCAGCTATTTGCAAATGAAGATCGGGTAACGGTAAGTCAGTTTAGAGGACTTACGGTAGACTTTTGTCAGCGTAGGGGTGCCGCTTACCTATTACGGGGCCTGCGCAATACCAATGACTTTGAATTTGAGAATGCCATAGCACAGAACAACCTGCTATTAGCTCCAGAGATAGAGACCTGCTTTTTAATGGCACGATCAGGCTTAGGGCACATCTCATCAACCATTGTTCGCGATATTTTGACAAACAATGGTGATGTTACAGAACTTGTGCCTGAAGAAGTTCTTCAGTATATAAATATAGGGTAGGTAGAACCTAGGTTCTACCAATTTTAATTTTCTTGCCTTTAATCTTTTGATTGACGGCCTGTTTTATAATGGTTGCCGCCACACTGCGCTCGACAGCTACATAGGATTCCTTCTCCTTGACTTCAATAATGCCCAAGTCTTCCTTCTTCACACCTTCAAGGTTTAGTAAGAAGCCTACAATGTCTATCTTGTTGATCTTGTCTTTCTTACCGCCAGTCACATAAAGTGTAGCAATAGGTGCGTTTGGAGGTAGGTCATATTCATCCTGATCAAAGGTCTCCACTTCGCAATCTGCATCAATATATGGATAATCCTCTTCTGGCTTTAAGATAACGAATACCTCACCTGAAGCCTGCATCCTTGCTGTACGACCATTACGATGCGTAAAAGCATCCTCCTTATAAGGCAATTGGTAATGAATAATTGCGTCCACCTCAGGAATATCTAGTCCCCGAGCCGCAAGATCCGTGGTAATCAAGATCCGATTGGAGTTGTTACGAAACTTCAATAAAGCCAATTCGCGATCCGTTTGCTCAAGACCGCCATGAAACAGATCGTGAATAATTTCGCGCTCATCCAAGAGCTCACTTACGTGGTCAACCGCTTCACGATGATTACAAAATATCAAGGTCTTCTTAGGACCATTCTTGCAGATAAGCTTAAAAAGAACCTTGAGCTTATTCTGTGCAGGAGCAATCACCTTCTTAATAACATAGTTCGGCGTAGACTCCTCATTGCTCAGGTGATTCACCATCACATACTTGCCAACTCCCGTAAATTCAGGAATATCTGTCATGGTAGTGGCAGATGTCAGTATCCTGTTGGTTAGTTTTGACAGGTGATGGATAATGTATGCCATTTGGTCTTGAAATCCAAACTCCAAAGACTTATCAAACTCATCCAAAACCAGTGCACTAATGGTATGCGGGTTGAAGTTGTCACGTTCAATATGGTACATAATACGTCCAGGCGTTCCGATCAGGATTGCAGGAGCCTCTTTAAGCTTGTTACGCTCGAGTTTCGTGTCATTCCCACCATAACAGCAGGTCACCTTATAGCCTACATGAACTTTCTTAATAACCTGTTCGATCTGTAAGGCAAGCTCGCGGGTAGGAACTAATATCAAGGCCTGAACACCTTCGCCATCTTTCTTTAAGTGGTTGGCAAGGGCCAGACTGAAGGCTAGGGTTTTACCAGAGCCCGTAGGGGAGTGTAATATAAAATCAGAATGAATGTCGTATTTTTCCTGAACTTCTTTTTGCATTTCGTTCAGTTCAGTAATACGCATCCTGTCTAGGATGGGCTGTATTGTCATGCTACAAAAGTAGTGTTTTTATTTGTTGAAAATTGTATTGTCAAGCGATTGTCTGAAACCTGTTAAGGAATTGTTAAAATCGATATAGCAAGATTTTTTGGCATATAAGTTGAACTAGTACTAGTATTCATAATTTAGGTTAATAATTGGTTAGTTAGTAAGGCTTCAATCTCCCCGATTGAGGCCTTATTTTTTTAAAGCCAGCATAAATAGCTCCTAAGCCTGATTCCAAAGCCTTGTTAGTAACTCAAATTCGTTTAGACGCACTTAGCGTGCCAGTGCTACTTCTGTGCTGAATGTTGGAGCAGGGATGGGCTTTTGCATGGACGGCCTGTGCTAAGAAGGGTTTAGAGCAAGACGGGTTTTAGTGCAAGCAGGGCAGCCACACGGATGGGAGGGGCAAAGACGGCCTGTGCTAAGAAAGCTGGGGCAAAATTGGCAGGTTCAAGAAGGTTTAGTGCAATCAGGGCAGCTGCACGGATGGGCTTTTGCAAAGACGGCCTGTGCTAATAAAGCTGGGGCAAAATTGGCAGGTTCAAGAAGCTTTAGTGCAAAGAAAGGTTGCTGCAAAGCGAGTTGCTGCATGGATGGACTTTGGAAATAGGGACAGCTGTTGCAAAGAATGCGTAGTGTATGGAGTGCTAAAGCAAAACAGTCGTGGCAAAGACAGCTAGTGCAGGAGAAATGCAAAACGAAGGCAAGTGCAAGAAGTTTAAAGCAAGCAATTTTTAGGCATAAAAAATCCCGGTTTTATAAACCAGGATCTTTCTATTATTATTTTTGTGGGTTATCCTTAGAAGTGGAATTGAACACCTAAAGTTGGCGCTAAAGAGTTCGCATCTAAACCAAAGCTATTTGTTCTAACTTTAGTGTCAGCAACTTTATTTTCTTTAGACTCGTAGTATAAACCACGAACTTTCAATTCGATACCAATGTTGCTTGTTGGGAAGAAAGCAAAACCTGGAGCGATTTCAACACCATATTTGTTTTGTTTAGTTTCAGTTTCAACGCTAGCTAATTCTGAAGTTACTTTACCCCAAGACATTGGAACAGATAATTGTGAGAAAAATCTGAATTGACCATTACCCACGTAGTTTCTTACGAAAGGAGCAACTTTGAAAGCATCAGTAGTAACGCTTGCATCTTTAGTAGCCTCAGCCTTTTCCCAACCGTAACCAACTGCAGTACCTACAGCCCAGTTGTCACTTACAAAGTAACCAATAGTTGGGTTGATAGAAAAACCTGTGTTTTTAACATCTGTATCTTTTACTTTAGAAGACTCAAAACCTACTTGACCACCAACTAGGAATTTACCTTGTTCTGTTTGTGCGTTAGAAGCTAATGTTAAAGCTGTAACTGCTGTTAATGTTAAGAATAATTTTTTCATAGTATTAAAATTAAATTTGTTCTAAAATATTGACTATTCATCTATTTGGTTCAGTTATTTCAATGTTTGTGCCAAACTTTAAAAAAGATTGTCACAACAATGTTTGTTTGCGCAACTAATTGTTTTATTGATGATTAATTGCTGTGTTTATAGCTGTGGCGAACAATTGTCTGTTTTGTCATGCCTGTTTTATGTCATTAGTTACAGGTTTTTTGGCAGAATTGGCATATAAATACCTGACAATGGCATTGAGAGAAATGCTGTCGCGTGACAGTGGCATTGCGTGACAAGTGGGATAGTGTGGCAAGTAACGGGTATCAGGT
>JASLCA010000127.1 GCA_030146225.1 Sphingobacterium sp.
CCTGCGAAGTTAACTGGCTTAAAGCTATTATCCCAGAAACTATGCGATCCGTCAAATTGCTTACCCCAGCTGCTGCTGATCAAGTTCCCAACATTCATAATATCGATTGACAATTGAAGTTTGTTTTTCGTATTTCCAATATTTGTAAACAAATCCTGTGCAATTTTTAAGTCAAATTGATGACTAAAAGGCATTCTAGCACCATTTCTCTCTGCATACTTTCCTTTACGGGATTTCAGATACTTATCCGAATCAATAAAGCTATTTAACTCATCCCATTGCTGTTGTGGTGTTTTAGCACCATTCTGAACAAATGTAATCTCGGATTGATCTTTAGGAATATACATCAACTGATATTGATTACTAGTAGAGGATGCATATCCGATAAGGTTACCACTGGTCAAGTAGGAATATCTTGGACCGCTTTGTCCATTATAGATAATGGAAATATTAGTACCTAAATGCTTGATATACTCTCTAGAGAAAGAAACTACACCGACAACACGACTACCTGTACTAAATGGAGAGTGTGCCAAAGTAGCATTATTAGATCCATTCACAGTAGATACTCTATAAAAATTGGATTGATTCTGAGACGAAGTACCTGAAGTCAAATCTTTAGACTCTGTATAGGTATAAGCCAAACTTGCGTTCAAACCGATACCGAAATTTTTAGCTAAAGAAGCAGTAGTCGACCATGAGTAACCTTTACTTACGTTATCAATATAGATAACCTCTGAGTAATTATCCAAGACACGTCTAGCATTATTATTTGGATCATAAACTAAACGGTTGTCTGCTCCTTCCAAAGTTCCTGTAGGACGCTCTAAGTTAAGATCGGTAAAGCGGAAAGCGCTCAAGTTCTTCGAATACATAAACTCTAGCGTACCCTTAATACCCCAAGGCAATTCCTGATCTAAACCAGCCGAGAAACGTGCAATCTGTGGTAGTTTTAAGTCTTTATCCAAAACTGATATATTTCCCGATGGCGCAAATGTACCGCCGAATTTTGGCTGATTATTTGGATCTGCAACAAAGTCAACAGTAGAAGCAACCCCATTTCCTAAGGAATGACCTCCGAGTAAAGCTCCATTCTGCGTGAATGCACCAGAAGCCCATACAAATGGAAATCTAGAAGTAAAGATACCAACCCCACCACGTACAACAGTGGAACGATCAGCGTTCACATCCCAGTTAAAACCAACCCTTGGAGAAAACATAAGCTTAGCGCTTGGCATGCTATTGGTCTGTACATTGTACATTTTGGCCAATATGGAATTATTAAAATCAGTATTTTCCATAGGCACATCATTATAGATAGGAATATCTACACGTACCCCTGCGGTAATCTTAAAGTTATCATGCATCTGGTACTCATCCTGTACATAAAAGCCTAACTGCATAGCCTTAAATGCCGCTGCTTGACGCGGATTATCCGTATTACTGTATTGAGAGTTATAGGAAGTAGCTTTTCCGCGTGCAAAGTTTTCAATGGCAGTGTAAGGCACTCCTGTAGCTGGATTAACATCCCCTACTGGCGAATCTGCAAAGTTATAAGCCCCATTAGAATTATTTATATAGGCATTTGACATGCTATAGAACTCATTGTGCGTTCCAAAGGTCAATGTATGCACCCCTTTATACCAAGTCAAGTTGTTCGTAAGGGTTAAAATATCTTGATCCAACTCATTTACATTTGCTACAGCATCTGTACCTAGGTTATACGTACCATTGGTATTTTTCACAGAGATACGTGGGAACAAATCTCCATTAAATCCTCGTCTATCGCTGACCTTATTAAAACCCACGACTAAGTTGTTCGAAAGTGAGTTTGTAAACCTACTATTTAACTCAGCGGTGAAGGTATTATTCTTGTATTTCTTTAATGTACCACCATTGGCAAAGGTTACGCTATTCCCATTTCTATAGTTAGACAAGTCATCTGCCTCGGTGTATCCATAGCGAATAGAGAACTTATGTTTTTGATTAATATTCCAATCCAAACGTCCAAATATCTTATTGGATTCATTTGTATTGGCAAGGTCCGCATAAGACCCTGGATCATAGCCATAGACATTCTTTGCAATATCAAACAATTGGTCAGCATCTGCTATAGTAAGGTTAGAACCTGAAGCACCAACAGGATAGTTCAACGGTGTATTAGATTCTGTACGCTCATAGTTAGCAAAGAAGAACAACTTATCCTTAACAATTGGTCCACCCAAACGTACACCATATTGTTTTTCGGTAAAATCCTCTAAGCGGGTTGCTTCTTCACCTTCTTTAACAAGATACTTTGGCGTTTTACCCGTTAAGTTTTGGTTTCTAGTATAGTAATAAACCGAACCCTCAACCTTGTTCGTACCAGAGCGCGTTACGGCGGATACCCCACCCCCAGCGAAGCCACTAGAGCGAACATCAAATGGTGCGATCTGTACCGTAATCTGATCAATAGCGTCTAGGGATACAGGGTTGGTATTTGTACTCCCCCCATTCATTCCACTTGCATTCAAACCAAACACATCGTTGGAAACTGCACCATCAACCGTAAACTGGTTAAAACGATTGTTAACACCTCCTATAGAGATTGAAGACCCTTTTAAATCAGCTTGCGGAGTTAAACGTGTAAAATCTTGAATACTTCTAGATACTGTGGGAAGATTTTCCAACTGGGTACGGGAAATAAATGTTTCAGCACCAGTCTTAACACCACGTCCTTTGTTGGATGCAGTTACCTTAACCTCATCCAAGGAAGTTGCTGTACTTCCAAACACAGGATTCAGTACGAATGGCTGTCCTAATTGCAAGTAAATATCATCATAGGTCAAAGCAGCTTGCCCCACATAGGTTACTTCAATACGATAAGGGCCACCTACACGCATATTGGCCAAACTAAAACGACCTGCGCTGTTCGCCGAACCGGCATACACAGTACCTGAAGGCATGTGAGTAGCCTTAATGGTTGCACCAGTTGTGGCTTGTCCCGTAGATTGAGATACGACCCCTGACATGCTACTCGTGGTTACCTGTGCCTGAATAGTTCCGTAACTAGCCAAAACTAAAGCAAAGAAAAGTAGAGATTTTTTCATACGTAAATAATATTCTGTTAGAATGTGTAAGGCAAAGTTAGAAATACTAGTTGATATTTATAAAACTTAACATAAACTTAATATACAGACCCCCAAAGGCTTAACATAGTTAAATATGATAATTACAAGAATATTTAACTATTCATATTATATCAATCTTTTGCAGTTCGTTTATTCAAAAACTAGCAACATTTCAATCATTCCATTTTCTTTTTAACAAAAATTAACATATTCAATCTGCGTAACAATCCTTCAGTTTAAGATCAATCCACGAGCTAAATAATCTTGTTCGGCCTATTAAAACAGTACGCTAAACAACATTGCTAGAATAAATCTATGGCAGAAATGAATAACATTAACACAAACCTCAACTAAGAACTTTTAAAACAGGTATTTACCGTTTAAATTTAATTGTTACCTTTGCAACCAAATTACAAAAATCGTCCTCGTAATGAAAAAAAACTCTACTATTTGGATTGCCTTCTTGGCATTCATGCTTATCAGTAATGTTTCCCTAGCTCAAAGGATTCTTACTGGTAAAATTTCAGATGGAAAAGCCCCAATCGCCGGCGCATCTATCTTGGTTTCAGGCACACAAACTGGAACTTCCACTGATGCTGCTGGAAACTTCTCCATCAGTACAGACAAAGAGAATGGCCAATTGGAAGTTAAATTCTTAGGCTACCTATCCGAATTGGTTAAATTTTCTAGCACAAACAATTTAGGCAGCATTATCTTGCAGCCATCCAGCAACCAATCTCTAGATGAGGTAATCGTAGTTGGCCGGGGTGTTATTGACATTGCTGAGGCGCGTATGACGCCAATCGCAGTTTCCACAATTCGCCAAGAGCAGATTGAAGAAAAAGTAGGCTCGCAAGACATTACCTCTACCTTGGTAAATACACCATCAGTGTATATCACAGGTCAGGCAAAGGGCTTTGGCGAATCTTCTATGAATACCCGTGGCTTTGATCAATCCAACACAGCTTTCTTATTAAATGGACAGCCAATTAATGGTATGGACAACGGCCGCGTATACTGGTCTAACTGGTCTGGACTGTCGGACATTGCATCTGTTATTCAGATTCAACGTGGCTTAGGCTCTTCAAAACTTGCCATTTCTTCAGTAGGTGGAACAACCAACTTTGTGACCAAGTCTACGGACATGAAACAAGGTGGATTCTTAAAGCATACGGTAGGGAATGACATGTTTGTAAAGTCAACCTTAGGCTACAACACAGGCTTGATGAAAAATGGCTTTGCCGTTTCGGCCATGTTTACACACTGGCAAGGTGACGGCTATATGGACAGAACAGAAGGTAAAGGTCAAAACTACTTCTTGTCTATTGGCTATAAAGTAAATGCAAAACATAACTTAAACCTTATGGTTACAGGTGCTCCACAAGAGCATAGCCAAGGCTTCTCTTCAACCCTAGAGAACTTTTTGACCAAAGGCAGAAAATACAATAGCAATGTGGAGACTATTAATGGTCTACAGATGAACCCACGCAAAAACTATTACCATAAGCCAGTAGCCAACTTCAACTGGGATTGGACGATTAGCGATAAAGCTACTTTGTCGACCGTTCTTTATGCCTCTATGGCACGTGGCGGTGGTCAGTCTAGACGTAATGATGTAAGTGCTGCCAAGGTACCGTACTTAGCTGCTGACGTGAACAATCACCAATGGTATGGTATTGTTTCGAACTACAACCGTAAGCTTAACGATAACCTGACTTTCAACGTAGGCTTTGACTTAAGAGATTACAAAGGAGAGCATTATAGACAAGTTACTGATCTATTAGGCAATTCAGCTATACAGCATGATAAAAACGTAAATTACCCTGACAATCTTACAGCATCAAATAGCTATTCAACCAACCCTTGGAAAACATTTTCAAGCAAGCCTAAAAATGCCGAAGATCGTTTAGCTTGGGATTACAATCAAATTGTACGCTATGCAGGCTTGTTTGGTCAGATTGAATATGCTAAAGACGGCTTTACGGCATTCTTCCAAGGATCCGTTTCGCAGCAACAAAATATTCGTGAAGACTTCTTCCTTTATAAAATTGGAGAAGGTAGATCCGAAAATGTAAATAACTTTGGCTACAACACTAAAGGTGGCTTAAGCTATACAATGGGGAACCATAGTTTATTTGGTAATGCAGGCTTCTATTCGCGTCAGCCTTACCAAAACAACATCTTTATGAACTATAAAAATGACATCAATCAGTATGCAAAAAATGAGGAGATTTTAGGCTTAGAATTAGGCTACAAATTTGCTTCAGAATACTTCGATGCCAATATCAATGCCTACAAAACTACTTGGGCAAATCGTGTAACGGGTAGTTCGCGTAACGCAAGCGCAAAAGATGTAACAAAGTATAACCCTACAAATGACCCATTATTGTTAGTAGAAGGCGAATACCTTTACTTCTCCAACTACGGGGTGAAACAAGATCACCAAGGCTTAGAATTAGACCTTGCAGTACGTCCATTTAGAAACCTAGAGTTCAAAGGCTTTGCATCCGTTGGAGACTGGATCTACAAAGGGAGCTCAACGACTATCGTGCGTAACGAGGATCGCGTTGAATTAGCCACTGAAACAACGGATCTAAACAATGGCAAGGTAGGCGATGCAGCACAGACATCTTATGGTGTGGGCGCTAAATACAGCATTATCGCTGGCTTATCCGTAGACGCAGACTACAGATCTTACGATAGATTATATTCATCCCGTCAGGCAGGACAAGGTAAGGTATTACAATTACCTTCCTACGAACTACTGGATGTAGGAGCTTCTTACAAGATTACTTTAAGTCCAAGCAATACCTTAAGTTTCCGTGTAAACATTAACAACTTGCTTGACACATTTTACATTTCTGAAGCAACTAGCAATTTATATGGCGAAGGTGCTAAAAATACTTGGAAAGGTATAAATACAGAAAACGCAGTTTTAATCGGCTTAGGCCGTACTTGGAATGGTTCTGTGAAGTTCACATTCTAAGCTAACTACAGCTCGCATTTTAAAATCCTCGACATATTTGTCGGGGATTTTTTATTTCGTAACTTTACCTATATGCAGTTTCCTACAATCAAAGCCGTTTTTTTCGATATAGATGGTACATTACTAAGCTTCAAAACGCATGAAGTCCCCGCATCTACCAAAGATGCTATCCAACAACTAAAAGCGCAAAACATCAAGGTTATAATTTCCACAGGTCGATCAATTAACAGCCTGGATAAGACCATTAAAGGATTGGATTTTGATGGGTATATCACCTTTAATGGAGGCTATTGCGTGAGCAAAGAAGCTGAGGTCTTGTTTAAAAAAGCCATCGATGCACGCGACATACAAGCCATCCTAGACTATGCAAAGGAACAGCCCTTAAGCTTCTCCCTTATGTCAGAACAGGCAATAAGCATTCATGATGTAACCCCAGAGATTGCAGGCATGTATGCTCACCTAAATCTGCCAGTCCCGCCGTTGGTAGACTTTCAAGCGGTGGACACCAGCAGCATCTTACAGACAAATATTTTCCTTGGCCCAGCGGAAGAGGCTGCTTTTATGAAGGCAGTAATGCCTAATTCACTCGCCTCGCGCTGGACGCCACTCTTTGCCGATGTGAATCCCCTAGGACAAAGTAAGCAAGTGGGCATTGATATCTTCTGTAAGCATTTTAATATTCCCTTAGAAAACACCATGGCCTTTGGGGATGGGGGGAATGACATTAGCATGCTTCAGCATGTAGCCATTGGAGTAGCAATGGGCAATGCCAATCCAGAGGTAAAGGCGATTGCAGATTATATTAGTACCGATGTGGATCAAGATGGAATTGCCAATGCTTTAAAGCATTTTCAACTAATTGATTAAACAATAATGGCGCAGTTACTACACTGCGCCACTGATATAATTACATATTTTGCTCGAACTATTTACCTTCAAAAGCAGCAATAATGCGCTCATACTGCGTACTATCTCGCGCTCTCAGCTCAAAAAGTCTTTTATACAAGTCCAAGACAGCAAAAGCCTGGCCTTCCTCAGCCTTTTTATTATCAAAGAACAGCTTAAAAGTATAAGTATCTGTACTCGTTAAATCCACATTCTTTTTATTGGAAGAAAACACCAGTGGCAGCAAAGCCTTATTGGCCATAATCCCCGAAGAAGGCACGTCATAAAGTCCAGACAAGGCCGAGACAAAGTTGTCCGAAGTCTTGCCAATTGAACTAAACTTTAACGCTCCTGCTGTATAGCCTTTGTCATGATTGATTGTACCATCTAAGAATACCCCAGCATTTACCCCATTAATAACCTCCAACTTAAAGCCAATGGTATCCTTCTCGTTTAGGGATTTTGCCGTGTAAATCATGGATGAATCAGTCTTAACCGCATCCACTAAGGATAAGTAAGCTGTAGGCGTAGGTCTTCCATCAGCCACATAAAACTCGCTCAGGTTTTCGTCCGTCTTACTTGCTTGCCCCGCTTTCTCGCCACTACCCTGCCCATTACAGGCAACTAAGACCGTAGCTGTTAAGGCCAAAGCCAATGTTTTCATAAAATTATTTTTCATATTAATCAGCATTTATTGAATAATAACAAATGAGAGTTGAAAAATGTTTTAGCTATTATTTTATTAGTGCTTCATAAAGAATTTCAACCGGGTGATAAGACTTTCTGGCCGCCCCATCCTTAATCTGATGCCTACAGGAAGTTCCTGCGGCAGCAATCAGCACATCCGCTGCTGCACTACGTACCGCAGGCAGCAAGACGAGCTCAGCCACCTTCATCGAAACCTCATAATGCTCCTTCTCATAGCCAAATGAACCTGCCATACCACAACAGCCCGATGGAATAACCTCCACATCATACTGCGCGGGCAGGGAAAGAATACGCTCTGTAAAGCCCACAAGGTGAAATGCTTTCTGATAGCAGTGACCATGTAGCATAATACGCTTCTTCTCCTGTGTGAACTGATCGCTATGCAAATGACCTAACTCCATCTCCTGCACCAAAAACTCATCAATCATCAAGGTATGTTTGGCAAGCTCAAGGGCTTGAACACGCTTATCGGCATCTACCAAAGAAGGGTACTCATCCCGAAAGGTAATAATGCCCGAGGGCTCAATCCCCAGCAAAGGGGTCTCAGCAGTTATTAAACCAGCTAGCAGCTCCACATTATGGTTGGCAATCTGCTTGGCCTGCTTAAGAAAGCCTTTGGAAAGATAGGTTCTTCCGCTTTCCACATGCTTAGGCACAATAACCTCATAGCCTAAAGCTGTTAACAGCTTGTACGCGGTAATGCCAATAGCCGTATCATTATACTCCGTAAACTCATCACTAAACAGATAGACCTTCCGCTTTAACACAGGCTTTGCTTGCTTGCCCAAAGCCTGACGCATCGCCCCAAGCACCTGCTTTGTTCCCAGCAATTTCAGCACCATGCGATTGTGC